>JAURYC010000325.1 GCA_030654105.1 Deltaproteobacteria bacterium | reverse complement strand
CTTCTTTAGGCAGCAGGAAGTAAAGAAGCCAGAAAGAAATTGATGTCAAATCATTCCATTGGCCACAAGTCATCCAGGCAAGCGTGGGAAAACGAAAACCTCTTTTGCCACGATCTGCCGTCCAAACCGCAGTCGGGTATTGGTAAGGTTTTAGTGACGGGCGCTTCCGGCTATATCGGCGGGCGACTGGTTCCTGAACTATTGGCCCGTGGGTACAGGGTTAGAGTTATGGTCCGGGCAGCATCTCCTGTCTACCAAGACCTTTGGCCGGAGGCAGAGATCGTAGTGGCGGATGCGCTCGGAATCGACCAACTGAAAATCGCCCTGGAAGATATTGACACCGCCTATTATCTAATTCACTCTTTACTGCTGGGACTAAAAGAATTTGTCTCCGTTATCTGCAATGTGCTTCCAATAGGAAAACCAAAGGATTATACAATATCGTCTAAATTGCGTGAGCCATGAACAACACGATGAATCTCAACCGTTTTGCCACGAATGATGTAGAAAACAAGGTAGGATTCAATAACGAGGACACGATAACCTGAGATTTTAAGCTTATCGTCTTTTGGTATTCGACCCAGAAAGGGATGAGTTTCAAGGTTGCCAAGGCGCTGATCGAGCTTGTCGACAAAAGCTGCGGCATTAGATGGACTGTCGCTTGCAATCCAGTCGAAGATGGAGATAAGGTCGTCAACGGCAACAGGAAGGTAACGGAGGATGTAATTATTTGCCATGCAAGCGCTGCCGAAGTTTTTTCATTACTTGAGTATGGGTAAACCCTTTTTCTCCAGCCGCAGCCTGAGCCTGGGCAACGGCAAGCTTTCCGAAAAGCTCGACCCTTGCTTTGAGTCTTTCGTAATGTTCGATGCTCATGACAACGAGGTCACCTTCGCCATTGGTAGTCAGATAAACAGGCTCGTCTTGTTCATGACATAGAGAAGCAATGTCTCTCGTTTGATTGCGCAGGCTCGAAATGGATTTTATGATTGGCATGGTTACTCCTTTTAAGGCTTTTATAATAGGAATATTACCACCTAATTTTGATAAAATCAAGTGTGAATTTGCATAACAGTTCAGGAAAAAAGAAGGTGCGACTTGTTCGAAGCTGGAGATTTATTTAAAAAAGAGGGATAGGAGCTCGATCACCCGATCCGGATCAATCCTTTCCAGGCATTGGCGAGAGCATGCCGATCGGGCTTCAGAAGAACAGGGGGAGCAAGAAGATCTATCGTAAAGAAGCCGAACCCCCGGCCCCCGCGGGCCCCAGATAGCCGGATCGGTAGGACCGAAAATCGCCACCGTGGGTACCCCCAATGCCGCCGCCAGGTGAGTGATCCCCGAGTCGTTCCCTAGATAAGCCGTGCTTAATTTGAGCACGGCTGCCAATTGAATCAACGGCAGATTATCCGCGACGAAGGAGTCTGCTTTCTTCAAAGCTCTTCTTACTTCTTCAACTCCATCGGTCGCGGGCCCGGAGATTAGGAGAACTTTGGCCCGCTCGCTGACTCCATCCGCAACCCGGGCAAAATTTCCGGGACTCCAGTTCTTCGCTGGGCTACCACTCCCAGAGTGGATAGCTAAAACCCGGTCTCCTTCCTTCAATCCCAAGGTACCTAAGAAACCTCTGGCAAAGCTCATGGCATCTTCCGGGAGGCGAAGCGGAGAGAATGAATTTTCTCCCTCGAATCCCGAAGCTTTCAGGGAATCAACCAGATAATCGGCGGCATGAACCTTCAGACCTTCCGGGGGAAACGAAGGGATGAGAATCACCCGCCCCGCCCCGGCCTTTTGCAAATTCTCGGCGAGGGCATTTCCCCTCGATTTTCCAAAAACCAAAATCACAGGGCAGGAAGAAAAAAAGGCAGAAAGACTCGAGGGAAGAGTTCCCCCGGCGACATAAAAATAGGCCATCCCGGCTTGATCGATCGAAGGAAGGGATTTTGCCTGAAGGTCAAAAGCAGTCAGGGACAACCTTTCCGGCCTCCCCAGGAGTGCCAGGATGGAATGGGGAAAGGTTCGGCGAAAAAGGCGCATGGCCGGCAGGGCCAACAGCAAATCACCAATCCCGCCGGAATGGATGATTAAAATTTTTTCGGGCTGGGAAGGGAAAGGGGCCATCTTGTTAATTCAATCCTCGGGCTTGATCGCTTTTTTTTCGCCGAATTTTGATTCCTTTCCTGCCAGCAGACGTTCGATATTTTCACGGTGACGGTAAAAGATAAGAGCTCCGATAGCGAGGGCAAAGGGAATATAGGCTCGATGGGGGTTGAGCAAGGCGAGGAAGATAGGAAAGGCAGCCGTTGCCGATAATGAGCCCAAAGAAATATAGCGCCATCTGTAAACGACCGCGGCAAAGATTAAGCAGGATGAAATAGCCGACAGAGGAGCCAGGGCCAAAAAAGCACCCAGTCCCGTGGCGATTCCCTTACCCCCTTTGAATTTCAGAAAAATGGGGTAGAGGTGGCCGAGAAAAGCCATCAGGGCCACGGCACCCACCCAGAAGTAAGAATCGATAGAGCCTCTGGCGATCGCTACCGGGATGAAGCCTTTTAAAATGTCTCCCAACAGGGTGATAGCACCCAATTTTTTCCCAGCCGTGCGGAACACATTGGTGGCCCCGATGTTTCGGCTGCCCTGCGTGCGGGGGTCCACATCGCTGAAAGCCTTGGCCAGGATCACGCCGGTAGGAACCGAACCCAAAAGATAGGCAAAGATTAAGAGAAAAAAGGTCATGAATATTAGAGCCTCCTCAAAATCCTAAAAATTTTTTGCCACAGAGCACACAGAGGTCACAGAGATTGAACTAAAAAATCCAAATATCATAATGTAAAACGAAAGACCAAAGCGCAAGAAAATCTTAATATTTATTTTTCTTAATCTCTGTGTTCTCTGGGACCTCTGTGGCAAAAGGCTGTCTTTATGCCTTGCGCACCCGGCAAGGGATATAACGGTGCAATGGCGTTGCTGCCAGGCGGTCCCGGTGTTTGGCCGAGGCCAGCCGGTTTACGTTGACTCCGTACACTTTTTCCAGGTGGGCGAGGCCGAAGCCGTGGGGAATGACCACCTGCCCCCGGTATGAAGTGTCGGTAATCTCAACTTCAACAGTGACCGCGCCAGCCTCGGTCTCGATTACGGCTGCTTCTCCATCCCTAATCCCGATCTCTGCCGCGTCGGCCGGGTGTATACGCAGGGTGCAGGCTCTTTTCGACTCATTCCAGGCCGGATCACGCATGATGGTGTTGGCCACCATCTCCATGTGGTTTCCGGCCATAAGAATCAGGGGATACTCTTTATTTATAAGCGCCACTTCCTCGGCCGCCGGTTTTACTTCCTTCACCCATGATTCCATCTCGGGGAAGTGGATATGGATTTTTTTATCCGGGGTCTTCAGGGCAGAAAGATTGTTCTGCGTGTCCACCACGCCGATTTTAACTCCACCGGGTGTATTTAGAATCTTGCTGAATACTTCTTCGCCCGTGAAGGGCCCCACCTTGTATCCAGCGCGGCCGACATCTTCGGGATGCATCAGGGGGAAACGCGCGAGCAGCCCCCAGAGCGCAGCCAGGTTTTTTGAACCTAACTCTTCACCCAAGGTCTTGGCCAGAATATAGGGCACCCAGGGCGTCGCCTTAGGGTTGGTCCGGATATATTCCATAAGCGCTACCCCGTAGCTCGCCCGGTCCCGGGCCTGATCCCTAAGCTTTGCAGGGTAATCTGGAATCATGCCCAGCCTTTCTGCCAGGCCAATGAAAATATTGGCTTCCTCTGCCTGTTCTCCATCTGCCGGTACCACCGGTCGGCGCATGTCGAAGTAATACTCCGGGTAATTCCCCTGGAAAAAGGTACCGTCCCATTTCTCGTAGCCGGACTTGGCTGGCAGGACAAAATGAGAAAGAACCGCCGTCTCACTCATAGCCACTTCAATTGTTACTAACAAGTCCAGCTTGGCAAAGGCCTTCTCATAGGCGGCGGTGTCAGCATAGGAACGTAATGGGTTGGAGCCGCTGACGATTAGGGCGCGGATGCGCTGGGGGTGGTCATTATCGATTTCTTCCGGCAGAACATTGGGCGGAAAAACGCCCATGATCAAGGGAATGTCTGTGATTACGGTTTTCCAGGTCCCGGGGTCGTCCTCGGGGGTGTGAGATCCCATCGGCATCAGGTGGCCTAAAAACACATTCCCTCCTGGAACCCCGATGCGTCCGGCCAGCGTAAGCAAGATCAATTCCAGATAGGAATTCAAGGTGCTGTGGCGCCCCATTAGGATGCCCAGGTCGCTGCGCATGGCAGTTTTGCGGGTAGCAAACAGCCGGGTGAACTTGCGGACAGCATCGGAATCCAGGCCACAAACCCGACAATTTTCATCCACATCCACATCATCAAACCATCCCCGGATGGCCTCGAAGCCGTTGACCTTTGCTGCCAAATATTCCTTATTCACGAGCTCTTCATGCAACAGGATCTTGATCATCGCTTTAAAAAGCAAGGCGTCTGTCCCGGGCCTTAGCTGCAGGTGGATGTCAGCCAGCTTGGCAGTCTCCGTCTTCCGCGGGTCTACTACGGCTATAAGAGAACCTGGTTCTTTTTTCTTGTCCCTTAAGGTTAGAGGGGCGCGGGGGATGTCATGACTGACCATGGGATTGGCCCCCCAGAAAACGAGAAAGTCCGAACCATGAATGTCCGGGAAGGGATGCAGGTATTGTCGGCCGAAAGCCTTACCCATAACCCAGAAAAGGCCGGTAAGTTCCTGGGCCAAGGGGCTGTAATGATTTTTCGATCCCAACCCATGCAGAAAACGTACGCCAAAAGCTGCTTCAAAATGGCAACCCTGACCACCACCTCCCATGTAAGCTAAAGACCTTGGCCCATAGGTTTTCACGATCTCCCTTAGCCTACCGGCAATTTCATCGAGCGCACGATCCCAGGAAACACGCTCCCAGCGATCTCCAGCACGTTTCAGAGGAAACTTCAACCGTTCCGGGTTATTCTGGAAATAAGCGATGTTCGCACCTTTCCGGCACAGGTATCCCTGAGAGCGGGGATTCTCCTTATCGGACCTAACTTTCAATATCTTGCTGCCCTCGGTAATAACCTCGAGGCCACAGTTATTAAAACAAAGGATACACGAGGTTTTTTTCCACTCGTTCATGGCCAGGCCCTCCCCAATGCCTTTTTACTCAGCCATAGAGATGACGGAGATCATGACAAAGGAATTTATTCTAATTGTAAAACCTGCTTAGAAATAATAACGGGACCTTGGGTTATGTCAAGGGATTTTTCCGGCTTGCCCCCCTTCACTTTTCAATAGGTGGATGAATTTACTTTGATTAACGGAGCCCGGACGGGAGGGTGATGAAAGAGGGAGCACTGGCGGGAAAAAGATCTGTTGCGAACCCGTGCTTGCCTTCCGCCAAGGAAGGCGGGATCGAAGGAAGGGAGGGCATTCTCGGCGGCAGCCCCGCCCT
>JAURYC010000324.1 GCA_030654105.1 Deltaproteobacteria bacterium | reverse complement strand
GGCTCAGCTGCCCTCTGAATGGACCGCCGTGGATACGTCAACCACCGAAACCAAATCCAGAGAATTTCTTCAAAAAAGATTCGAGGCCTGCTATCCGTTCCATCCAGCCACGCTTTCTGTTTTCCAAAGAAAATGGCGGGCACTTCCCCATTATCAGCAGACCAGAGGGACTTTAGCAATGCTGGCGCAATGGATATCTTTGGCCCTGAAGGAAGGATTCCAAAAAGCACGCCGTGAGCCCTTAATCACTCTCGGTTCGGCCCCCCTTGACGTGCCAGAATTTCGCGCTGTCATTCTTGGACAGCTTGGGGAACCGAGGCTGGTGGCAGCTATTGACGCAGATATTTCGGGGAGTCATTCCCACGCGCGTGCCCTCGACGCGGATACCAAGGGGCCGCTTCGCGATATTCATCGACGGGTGGGTGCGACGATTTTATTTGAATCTTCAGGGGGGCAGGTGGAGAAATTAGCTCATCTGCCGGAGCTAAGGTTTGCATTGGGCGAGCCGGAAGTGGATACAACCTCTATTGATAATGCGGCTCTGAGCCTGGAAAATAAGGCCTTCTTCATTCGCAAGGCCGGGACGGATGGATTTCAGATCCGCCATCAGGCAACTCTAAAGAAAGTAGTAAATGACCGGCAGGCCTCTCTCGATGAGAAAGATGAAGTCAAACCGGAAATGCGCAAGATCGTCAAGAAAGAGTTTGAAAAAGGGGCAAGCATTCCCCTCATATTTTATCCCGCAGATAGTTCAGAAATTCAAGATTCTCCAAAATTGGCGCTTGTTATCATCGATCCGGATTTAGAATGGACAGGCAGCGGTCCCTTGCGCGAGCAAATTAAGGAGTGGACCAAACAACGAGGAAAATCCCCAAGATTATATCCAGGATCGCTAATCTGGTGTCTGAAGAAACCTGGGCGCGATTTTCGGGATAAAGTAGAACTTTGCCTCGCATGGAGAAAAGTAGCAAAGGAAGTCTTGGAAGGAACACTTGGCGAAATCGATCGTTCGGAACGTGCGGATATTCATGCGAAAGTAGGTGATGCCGAGGATAAAGCGAAGGACGAGGTATGGGGTGGGTATCGCTTTGTATTACTTTCAGATAGCCAAGAACCAGACGGTCTTAAAATTATCGACCTCGGAGCAGGCCATGCCAGCGGTGCGGAGACACTTTGCGGAAGAGTGATTGCCGCTCTGAAATCTCAAGCGCTGCTTAATGAATCCGTGGGGGCGGGCTATATTGACCGCAACTGGCCTCCAGCCCTTAAACAATCCGGCGCCTGGCCTCTTTCCAGCCTCCGCCAAAGCTTTCTCAATGGGGCCTTAACCCGGCTAATTGACCCGGATACCGTTCTTCGCATCAAGATTGTTGAGTTTGTCAGCAAAGGCGACTTTGGTTTGGCTTCCGGACAAAAACCTGATGGGACATATGATCGGTTATGGTATTCAGAGCCAGTCTCTCAAGACGAGGTAGCGTTCGAGGCCGGGGTTTTCTTGTTGAGGAAGGCAACGGCGAAAGCTCTTAAGAGTGGGGCAACGCTTGAATCACCATCCATAATGGGAACAGGCGGTGTAATCAGTCCTGAACAGCAACCAGAGCCAACTCCCACTCCTGAACCTAGTCCCGGGATTCAAAAAAGAACGCTTCGCTTGGTCGGGACTATCCCACCAGAGGTGTGGAACCGCCTTGGGACAAAGATTATTCCAAAACTTAAATCCGGCGATGACCTGAAGATTGAGATTGATTTCTCGGTAAGCTTAAATGTTGAATCCATACGAAGTTTAGAGACTGACCTTCGCCAGGCTGTCGAAGATTTAGGCCTCGGAGGCAAGATCAGGATAGAACAATCATAACAGGAAAGATCATCCCTTGCGTCAGTCAGGAATATGTAGGGATGGCGCAGTCTTCAAATCAAACGAATTAAACCTATGTTTCCATCCAATGTTGGTGCGATCGTTGCGGAACTTCCCATAAATTTAATAGGACGCAGAGTTGCGCAGATAACAACGGATAATTATTTTTTTTTTAGTTTATCCTGATAATATGTGTTTACCCTGTTAGATAGTAAACATCTAACAGGGTGAATCCGTGTCCAAAAAGGAAATTCCTATTCAATCAAGATGAAGTGATGAAAGATGAAAAAAGCTAAAAGATGCAACGCCCGCGAAGCTTTACGGGAAGCGATTCGGCCAGGCGACCGGATCTTTTTCTCTATCGCTTCCGGCCAGCCGCAAACCCTGCTCCAGGCTTTGGTGGATGATTTCGAATATTACCAGAACGTTGAAGTCATCAACGGCTATCTCCTGGCCGAGCATCCCCTGGCCAAGAAAGGCCTTGAATCTTCCTTCCGTTGCATCAGTTTCCAGAACAGCCCTTCCCTGAGGAAAGACTGGGAAGAAGGGCGGATCGATTTTCTTCCCATCCGCTATTCAGACGTCCCCCGGGCCTTTGCCCGCAAGGGGCCGACTCCTATCGACGTAGCGTTGATTCAGGTTGCCCCGCCGGACAGCGACGGCAGGTTTAGCCTGGGAGTATCTACCAGTCATGCTTACCCTTTGGCTCTGGAGGCCAGGACCATCGTGGCTGAAGTCAATGATCAGGCTCCCCGGACCTTCGGCCCGTGTTCTTTCTTCGCCTCCGAGGTTGATTATTTGGTGGAGTGTTCCGCCCCGCTGGTTCCCTATCCAGAGATAAAAATCGGTGAAGCCGAGCGCCGGATCGCCGAGTTGGTGGCCGGACTTATTGCGGATGGGGCCACACTCCAGATCGGCATCGGCAACCTGCCAGCCGCCATCCTCCAGCTACTGGAAGGGAAGAAAGACTTGGGTTTTCACTCCGGCATGCTCTCCGATGGAATCGTGGACCTGGTGGAAAAAGGAGTCATCACCAATCGTAAAAAAAACATCTACCAGGGGAAGATCGTGGCCGGCGAACTCATCGGGACGGAAAAACTGTTTCGCTTCGGTCATCAGAACCCTCTCTTGGAAATGCATCCCGCGCAAGTCAGCCACAATGCCGAATTAATCGGCAGGATCGATAATTTCGTAGCCATCAATTCCGCGTTGGAGATTGACCTCACCGGACAGATCAACGCCGAATCATTGAACGGCATCCAACTCAGCGGGGTGGGCGGCCAATTCGATTTCGTGGAAGGAGCGTACTTTTCCCGGGGGGGAAAATCCATTACCGCCATGACCTCATCAACCGGTAAGGGAAAGGTTTCCCGCATCGTACCCCGGTTGCCCAGCGGGGCTGCGGTCACTATACCCCGCTTCATGACGGACATCGTGGTAACCGAATACGGAATAGCTGAACTTCGCGGCAAATCTTTCTCCCAGCGGGTGGAAGCTCTTCTTGCCATCGCCCATCCGGATTTTCGGAAGGAGCTCTGGGAAGCGTTAAGCAAGAAGAAATGATTTTTGCTTGTAGATTGAATCCTTTGTTTTGGTTAGGCCAAGAGCGGCGGGATGAGAAAATAGCGAGGGAAAATCATGACGCTGTCATTCATGAGAAACAAGGTAGTCCAAGTAGAGCCCTATTCAGAGAACACTTTAGCCGTTTCCTGGCGGCTGGTGGACAACCTCACGGAGGCTGAAATTCAGATAAAAGTCCGACTTCCAGATTTGGAAATCATTGCAGCCCAGACCCGAACGGTGCGCTCTCCTCACCCGGAATGTTCATCGGCTCCAGAGTTGATCCAGAAGGTTGTGGGCGTCCGGGTAGGACCTGGCTTGCGCAAGATCGTCCAGGACCTCATGGGTGGAATTTCGGGATGTCCTGAATTCGCCGAAGGGGTGTTAGAATGTTGTAACGCCGTAATCCTTCACTTCACCGTTCCCCAAATCCAAGAGAATGCCAAAGGAACCGAAGAAGAAAGGCTAAAAAAATATCAGGCTATGTTAAAATTTAACCCCCGGCTTGTGCGCAGCTGCGTTGCTTTTGCTGACGACAGCCCCCTGCTGCAGGGATTAAATACGCAATAATTTTTCCACAGAGGCCCCAGCTTGGCAAAGCCGCAACCAAAAAAACTTTAGCCACAGAGGGCACAGAGATATAAAGAAAGACCTTAAAAAAGACAATTTAGGACACAGATAACCACAGATAAAAATAGATAAAATTAAAAATTCTTAATAAAGTTTTTTATCTGGGTTTATTTGCGTTCATCCGTGTTCTAAGTTTTTTTTGTTCTAAAGATTTTGGCTATAGCTCTGTGATCTCTGTGCCCTCTGTGGCTAAAAGGAGAAGAAACGAATGATTACTTTCAGTCGAACTTTGCTGGTGGGGGCTGAATTTTTAAATGATACGACTTTACGGTTTTTCGGGACTCTCGAGGATCACATCTACGCCATGGAAATCCAAATGGATGTGCGCGTGGGGGACGGAGTGATTGCAGCCATCCAGGGCCGAATGAAGCGCTATACCACCCCGGTATGCCCCAAGGCCGTAGATGTTCTTCAGCAAGCCGTGGGGATATCCCTGCGGGAAGAAGGCTGGATCTCCAGAGTGAATCGGGAAGTAGGGCGTAAAGGTTGCCAGCATTTCGGCGAGATCCTTATCGAGTGTGGCCGTTGTTTGGATTCGGCCCGTTTAACTCAAGCCCTGGGAGAGAAATTAAAAGCCGACCCTTCCGCCCCTTCCGTCCCCATTGCCCGCTCCTGGGTAGAGGAACATGCGGAGGTCCAGGGTTTTTGCCTGGCCCGGCCTGGAGAGAAGAACAGCCATGCGCGTTGATCTGCATATCCACACCCGGCCGCGTTCTTCGTGCAGTGCAATCGCCCCAGTCGATCTTATTCGGGAAGCGGGTCGGTTAGGTTTGGATGCTGTCTGTCTAACTGAACACCAGAACCGGTGGAATGCTCAAGCTATCGAAGAACTGGCCAGAGAAACAAGCATCCGGATCTTCCAGGGAAATGAGATTACCACCAACCAAGGGGATATTTTGGTTTTTGGTTACCCTGAGGAGGTAAAGGGAGTTGTTACCATCCAGGATCTTCGGCGGGCCGTAAGGGGGGCGGGAGGGTTAATGATTGCGGCCCATCCTTTCCGGGGGTTTCTTCTCTTTGGCATCACCCAGCTGCAAATGAATGTGGAACAGGCTTGCCAGCGGTCCGTTTTTCGCTACGTGGACGGGGTGGAGATCCTCAACTGCAAGGTTACGGACCCGGAAAACCAAATGGCCCGCCAGGTGGCCGAACGGCTGGGTCTTTTGGGCGTGGCCGGGAGCGATGCGCACCGGATCGATGAAATCGGCCGATGCGTAACCATTTTTCAGAAGGAAATCCGCAACGAACAAGAGCTGGTCGAAGAGCTCCGGGCCGGGAGATTTCGTACGGAGCTCCGGAATTAATCAACGGGAGGGGCGATGAAAACAAACCGCGACTGGGAGAAGCTGGTTCGCCGGATGGAACTCTTGATGAGGTTAAAATCTTTCCCCGTTGCCTTTAAGCTTCTGGAGAAGCAAGAAGCCCTGGCCGATATCCCTTTCATGCGCAGAATGACCCATAAAGTGACCCTCTGCCAGCTCATCACGCTCGTCAGGACTTTTGACTGGACGGTAGGAGCAGACCTCAACGATTTCCTCTCCCCCATGTGCCCTTCGATCATCGGACTCACCGACTTGCCAGAGGTCTTTAAGGATGGAACCTTCCGGTCTATCGTCTGGACCAAGAGCCGCAAGGACGGCCAAAAATACGAAAGTTCCATCCCCCGCCTGCCCACTGGCCATTACCAGGCGGTCGCTATGGCTCCTCTGGCCTACAACCCTTTTGACCCCGACCTCGTCTTGATCTACGCCAATCCCGCTCAGATGATGCTCCTTATTAACTCTCTCCAATTTGAGGATTATGAAGTCATGGAATTTTACTGCGTGGGGGAATCTTCCTGTTCCGACGCCATTGCCAGATGTTACCTCAAGGGGAAACCTTTTTTATCTATCCCCTGTTATGGGGAGCGGCGTTACGGCCATGCTCAGGATGATGAATTAATCATGGCTCTCCCCGCAGGGATGATGGATAAAGCCCTAAAGGGTATGGAAGCCCTGTACAAGAGGGGGGTTCGGTACCCGATCAGCTATGCCGGCGCTGAACTGGATCTAACCTATGCTTTTCCAATGTCTTACTCCGGGCTGCAACAATTGGAAGAAGTCCGGGGAAAGGACAACCGCATCCTGTTGGGCGTGACGGGGGGAATCGCCAGCGGCAAAACCACAGTGGCCCGGATGCTGGAAGATCTGGGGGCTCCGATCATCGATTTCGATCTGCTCAGCCGGGTAGTAGTGGAGCCGAATAAGCCGGCCTGGAAAGAAATCGTGGCTTATTTTGGAGAACAGGTTCTGCTGGAAGACAAGACCCTG
Organism: Deltaproteobacteria bacterium; assembly: GCA_030654105.1. Lineage (NCBI taxonomy): Bacteria > Pseudomonadati > Myxococcota > Myxococcia > Deltaproteobacteria bacterium. The sequence goes on along the minus strand of JAURYC010000324.1, from coordinate 1,245 downwards.
GACCGAAAAAAGATATCCCAGATCGTTTTCCATGAACCGGAAAAACGAAAAAAACTGGAAAGCTTCATCCACCCCAGGGTTTACCATGAATTTGCCCGGCTGGTTAAAGAATTCACGGCCAAAGATCCCAATGCCATCATCCAGGGAGTCGTTCCCCTCCTACTCGAAGCCAATTTGCAGCATCTCTTCCATAAAATCCTGCTGGTGTACATTCCGCAAGAGATGCAGGCCGAACGCTTGATGAAACGCGACCGGATCTCCCGGGAAATGGCTACTAATATTCTCAACGCCCAATTGCCCATCGAGGAGAAAAAAGGTTATGCCGATTTTATCGTGGACAATTCCGGAACTTTAGAGGAAACGAAAAGACAGGTGAAAGAGGTTTGGAAGAAACTGAAACAGATGCAAAAAGAAAGGCGCTAAGCGTAAGGTAAAAAAACCAAAGTTTCAGGTTTCTAAGGAAAAATGGGAACTTCGTTAACCAGCCGTGAATTCACGCTCCTGATTATCCCCTACGTTACGAAGGCCTTTAATTTGTTGAATGAGATTATTGATTTTCAGGTTATAGTTCCGTCGTTCAAAAGATTTACTGATGATGGAGATAATATCCGCAACGTTGAAAGGTTTGGAGATGAAATCACCTGCTCCATAGCGGATAACTTCCTGGGCATTTTTCAAGGTTCCGTAACCAGTAATAATGATGACTTCAACGTCGCTTCTGATTTTTTTGATCTCTTTCAGGACATCAATCCCCGAAAGCCCGGGCATATTCAGATCGAGGGTGACAAGGTCAATATTTTCTTTTTGGATTAACGCGAGCGCTTCCTTCCCATTGGCAGCCGTATAGATTTTGTAAATGGACTTAAGAATCATGCGCAAAGATTCGCGTGGACCCGCTTCGTCATCTACAATCAATATTGATCCCTGCTGTGCCATTTTAAAAACTCCTTAGGAGGTTTCTTTTTCGTTAACTAAACTTATGAGGCAATTTTCTAAGTGCAAATCTTATGCCCTTGAAGGCGCGCGTTCCCCAAACTTTTTAAGTATTGGAATATTATGAACGATTTTAATTGAGGAAGGAGTAAGCTAATCTTTTCGGGGGGTTTTATTTGGGGGTCTCAGCCCAAAACCGTACATTTTATAACATTCAGTGTTAGATTTCTGAAGGGGTGATAGGCATCAATCCTAAGGAGAAGATTCGCAATTCCCGAGGAATCGAATCCCTTGGGGGCTAATAAAATGGAG
>JAURYC010000323.1 GCA_030654105.1 Deltaproteobacteria bacterium | reverse complement strand
ATGCCGGAAAGCATGTCCCGGAATATTTCGATGGTATCCATCACCTGAATGGTGTGGTCATATACGTCCCGCAAATAGAACCGGGTGCTCTCCTGAATTCTTGAGGATTCTCCCCTCTCCAGACCACTGATGACTTCCCGTAAAGGCCAGACCCATTTGCGTAAAAAGATCATTTCTCTTTTTAAATTCTGGAGTTTCAGCAAGGTCTGGGCTGTAGGATTGGCGACCAACTTTTGCTCCAGGACCTCGATTCTTTCCCCCAGTTTTTCCAGTATTACGAAATAATTATCCACGATGATGTCCAGTAAAGTATAAGCTAAGTAATCGGCCCCCATCTTTCTCAGCTTTCCTTTTCCGCTCCGGATTCGCTCTTGGACGGAGGCAAACATACTTCCTTCTTTTTCCACAAAGGATAGGACCGCATTTGGACGGAGCACTAAGCTGACCTGCTCCGCCGAGATCTCGCCCGTATGGTCATCATAGGAAAGCATCTTTAAAACAATAAAAAAATCTTCTCCATAATCTTCCATCTTGGGCCGGTGATCGGTGTTTAAGATGTCTTCCATAATCAGGGGATGCAATCCGAAACAACCGCCCAACTTCCCCAAAACCTCCACCTCATGAAGGCCGTCCACATTTACCCAGGTTACTTTTGGCTCATTTTTGAACAAAAAGCATTCCTCGATGTTTTCCAGTTCTTTTTCCTGAAAATTCACCTCGTCGTACTCCAAGACTTTGATTTTAGTCCGCTCGCTCATCTTCTCTCCGATATGCACGAGAGTTCCCGGAGGTAGACCTGCCTTCTTTGATCTTTTTTTTATAAATTTGGGCATGTTGAATCTCCTTAAAGAAAAGGAAAAGGGATTGGTTAGGATTTGGATGATTCTTTAATGGCTTGTGATTACGCTTAGATCCACATGCTTTCGGCAAAGTTCCTTCAATAATTCCACTTTATCGGTGTCGTCTTTCGTCAGTAACGGTTCCAGGTTTTCGATCTGCTTGGCGGTCTGATAGGTGTCGGAAAAAACCATTAACAGGGGAATATTGCGCTCCGTGGCTTTGGAGATGATGTTAGAGGGGGGCAAAATATTATTCGTCAGGATAATCCCGGAGGTATCACTCTCCAAGGAAGCTAAGATCATATCCGTCCGATCCCCACCGGTGATGACCAACTTGTTCTCTTTTTTAAATATCGGGTTTTGCAGAAACACATTGGCCGACCAAGCCCCGATGATGATATTTTTTACAACCCGTTTCAGCCCGCCTTCCCCGGTAATGACTTTGGCGAATAACCGGTCGGCCAGGTAATAAACCGAGAAGCAGGTTAATTCACTCTGGTAGGGAATCACCCCGATCACTCGAACCCCCATCTTATGGATAACCGGAAGGTGGGTGTTTTTGAATTCATCAAGATTTTGTACTTTGTTCACGATAATCCCCCCCAGGTGAACCTCGGCCAGGTCTACGTGTTTTTTCAAAAAGAGGATTTCGTCCAGAATGGTGTCTTCCTCGCCGCTGACCACGATAAATAGTTTACTCCCCGTGTACCGAGCCAAGGAGAGGGTGTCGAGATATATCGATACCCCATAGGTCAGATCCTTTCCCCCCTCGATGAAGAGGATCTCTTTATCATTACCGATATGCGCCATGGTTTCCCGGAGTTTCTGTTGAATCCCTTTTTCATCGTACATATAGCGGAGTTTGGAGTGATCAAAGCCGATACTCATATCCACGGGATCCTCTTGGAGTCCAAAGATATGCGTGATCAAAGCAGAGTCGTAATCCCAGAGTCGCTTTTTGCGGTAAAGCAATCTCTCCCCGAACGGTTTTAGGTAAGCCATCTTCTTCTTCAAAGCGCCGGCGATTCCTACAATGATGCTGGTCTTCCCCGCGCTCTTCCGCATCGATCCGATTACTACTTTATCCATTTATGCCCCCTTCTTGACCCTCGATAGTAAAATCCTTACATCGACGGCTTTGACTCCCTGGCCGTGTTCATAGACTACCAACGGATTGATCTCTATATCCGAGATGCGCTGGCATTTCTGCAGGATGGTACCCACTTTAACGATCGTCTCCACCACCCCGTCCAAGTCCCTCTTCTCTTCCCCCCGCACTCCTAACAGAAGAGGATAAGCCCGAATTTCTTTCACCATGGCCATGATTTCTCGGCGGCTGAGGGGTAGAGCACGAAAAGCGACGTCCTTCATCACTTCCACGTAGATGCCCCCCAAGCCAAACATAAGGATCGGGCCAAAGATTTTATCCCGACGCGCCCCGATGATCGTCTCCGTACTCGTCTTCACCATCTCGGAAATTTCTACTCCTTCGATGTTCGCATCCGCTTTGTAGGCCCGGCAGTGCCTCATGATTGCCTGGTAGGCATCCATGATCTCATTTTTCCCCGTTAAATCCAGGGCGACTCCGCCCGCGTCACTCTTGTGCAGGATGTCCCGGGAGACCACTTTCATGACCACGGGGAACCCGATCTCCTCCGCCTTCCGGACAGCCTCATCGAGGTTGCGAGCTATCTGACTCTTGGGGATCTGGATTCCAGCCGCCCGCATAACGGCTTGTCCCTCGTTGGCCAGCAAAAAAGACCTTCCTTCCTTCAAGGCCATCTCTAAAACTTGTTCGATGGAATCCACATCGATCTCTGCCTCTTCGACCTTTTCCGAATATTCCTTCAAATAATGATAATAAGCATAGATGGAACCCAAACAAGAAACCGCTTCATAAACATCCCCATAGACCGCTGCTTCGCTCTGGCGTAGAAGGAGGATACAGTTTTCAATCGTCTCCCCCCCAAAAATGGAAAAGACCAAGGGTTTTTTCGCCGACTTATACTCCCGGTCTGCTTCTTGAATCATCTGCGCCAGGTTTTCAGCATCAAACACGGCTGTTTCGCCGTAGAGGGCAATCACCGAATGAATCAGGTTGTTTTTCAGGGCTTCTGCCAGCGCGGCATGATAATGGACCGAAGTGGCCTGACCGGTAAGATCGACCGGGTTCTTGGTGGAACCAAAATGCGGAGTTATCGGGGAGAAAGCTTCCTTTAAAGTAGCTGGGTCATCAAACAACTTCACCCCGTACTTTTCACAGGCATCGGTGGCCATGACCCCGATACCGCCACCATTGGTGATGATAACCGTATTTTCCCCGGAGGGCGCCGGCGTATTCGACAGAAATTTACACCAGTTGAAAGCTTCTTCGACACTTTCGGCCCGCAACACTCCGCATTGCCGCATAATGGCAGCGAAAATCTCATCGGACCCAGCCAGTGAACCTGTATGGGAAGCCGCCGCGATTGCTCCTCTTTCCGACCTCCCGGATTTAATCACCACGACCGGAATCTTTTTGGTGGCCGCTTTTAAGGCCCGGATGAATTTCTCTCCCTCGTGTACGCCTTCGACATACAGTAAAACAATCTTGGTCCTTTCGTTGGCCACCAGATATTCCAGAAGATCGGCTTCATCGACATCGGCTTTATTCCCCACGGATACGATGGCGGAAAGGCCGATATTTTCCACCGCCGTTTTGCCAATCATGGCGATCCCCAAAGCCCCGCTCTGGGTAATAATCGCTACCCCCCCGGGAATAATTTCCGAATTCCCAAAAGTGGCGTTCAAGGAGGCTGCCGCAGAATAAAGACCAAAAATGTTCGGCCCCAAAACACGCATACCATGTTCATGGGCACAGGTGACAATTCTCCTCTCTTCCTCACTGTTCCCGATTTCGGAAAACCCGGAAGAAATGATCGTCAGGTATTTTACCTTTTTGCGGGCACAGCTTTTGACGGCGTCATAGACATTTTTCGCCGGAATCACGATACTGGCCACATCAACCGGATCGTTCACTTCTTCGATACTCCGGTAGGCCTGCACACCAAGAATCTCCCCCCCCTGGGGATTGATCGGGTAGACCTTTCCCCGGTAACCTCCCGCCAGGATATTATTCAATACCTTGTAACCAATTTTGTTGGGATCCCGGGTTGCCCCAATCACGGCTATCGTCTGCGGCTCAAAGAGATATTTTATATCTTGATTTTGGTCGCTCATCATACTCCTCGGAAGGCCATTTTCATCTCATACACCCCTTGCTCATTTCTCTTTTGAATATCAAACCCCATTTTTTCAAACAGATGAAGCATGGGTTTATTTTCTACAAGGACTTCCGCCGCAAAACCTAAAAGTCCTTCCCTCTTGGCCAAATAGGTCAAATAGGAAAACAGTTCCAATCCCACGCCCTTATTCTGGTCTTCATCCCGGACAACCAAGGCCACTTCGGCGGTATGGTTCGTTTCGTTGATTCCATACTGCCCCACTCCGACCACTTTTTCCACTTCCGCGTCCTTGATGGTGGCTAAGATGACCATCTCTTTCGTATAGTCAATTACCACAAACTCCTGCAACCTCTCATGAGGCGTATCCTTGCGCACAGAAATGAACCGGCGGTAAAGACTTTGGTCGGAAAGAAAATTAAAAAAATCTTTTAAAAGGGGCTCATCGCTGATCTTGACGGGGCGAAGGAGGAGGGAAAATCCCTCGGAGGTCGTCCGATAAGTTTCCAGGTGTTCTGGATACTCCCCTTTTTTTCCGGGGATAAAGGCCTGATCGCGATAGATTAAGTTGGCTTGCTTGGCTTTTTCGATCAGCCAGGGGCGAAATTGGGGATGGGCGATGGCAATCAATTCCATCGCTCTTTCCCGGATATTCTTTCCGTGCAGATAGGCGATGCCATACTCGCTCACTACATAATGAATATCCCCGCGCATTAATGTGACCCCCGCTCCCTCTCTCAGAAAGGGTACGATGCGGGAAACTTGCCCCCACTCGGCAGTGGATTGAATCGCCAGGATGGTTTTTCCGCCGGGTGCCAGTACCGCTCCTCGCATAAAATCAGCCTGTCCCCCCACTCCACTGTAGAAAGTTTTCCCCAGAGATTCGGCGGTAGCCTGACCGGTGAGATCAATTTCCAAAGCGGCATTGATGGCGGTCATGTTTTGCTGGCGGGAGATGGTCAAAGGATTATTGGTGTAGTCGATGGCCCGAAATTCGAAGGCGGGATTATCATGGATGTATTCATAGGTTTTCTGGTGACCCATGCAAAACGTGGCCACAGTTTTTCCTCGATTGAGGGTCTTGCGGCTGTTATCAATTACTCCTTTTTTTATCAGTTCGACCATCCCGTCCGTCAATAATTCGGAATGGACCCCTAAGTTATTTTTATCGCTGAAATTCGCCAGGATGGCATTCGGCAAACTCCCATAACCCACCTGAATCGTATCCCCGTCCTGGACGATACGGGCCACATACTTACCAATCTGCTGGGCCACTTCATCGGGCAGGACGGCTTCATATTCCAAGAGTGGCTCGTCGTGGCAGATGATGAAATCCACGTTTTCTATATTGATGAATCCGTCCCCGTGTACCCGGGGCATATGGTTGTTTATCTGCGCGATGACGATGGAAGCTTTTTCCACCGCGGCTTTGACAATATCCACACTGACCCCCAGGCTCATGTACCCATGGGCATCCGGGGGGGAGGTCTGGACCAGCGCCACATTAATGGGCACCATCCCGCGATAGATCAAATCCGGAACGTGCGATAAAAAAATGGGGGTATAGTCAGCCATCCCCTGGTTGACCGCTTCCCGGGAATTGGGCCCCACGAAGAAAGAATTGTGGCGAAAATTATATTTGAATTTTTCATCGGTGTAGGGAGCGACTCCCAGCGTCCAAACCTGAAAAACTTCCGCATCGAAAAAAGCCTTGGGATTCGATTCCACATACTGGATCAAGGCTCGTACAAGATACTGGGGCTCGCCGCAGGCGGTATGGATGAAAATTCTATCGCCGCGATGGATATGGCTGAAGATCTCCGCTTCGGACCCAAATTTTTTCGGGTAGACCTTCTTCATCTCCTCGCAATTCTTTTTCTGGATTCCCGAGTTCATTTACAACCCTCCTCGCGATGTTGGGCTGGTATCGGAACGGGTGCCAGCCGCGCATGGCTTAAAAATTGACAATAGATCATGAAAAGAAGGGCCTTGGCCTGGCATGGTTGGCAAAGGAAGAGATCATATTCCGGTACATGGCGGGTCATTGGTTCCTCCTCTTGGCGCTGCCTTCCCTTAACTGGGGGTTCAAGCAGGTAAGAAGATCTAAGCATTTGACCTTCTAAAAACCTGCCTTGTGATTCTTAAAATCTATCTTGCCGACTAAAATTTTTCAAGGAAAATCTGATTTTACGGAGCTTTGGATGTCCTTGTCGACCCTTGCCTCCCTTCAGTTTTTTATCATTTTGGATCGATTTTTGCCTTTTGATTTCAGATTTCTCCTTGAACCCTCGATCCCTTGACCCTTGAACCCCTATTTTTGTTTCCTTCTCCACCCTTCCTTGACGAATGGTTATTTTTGCGTTATAAAGAAATTAAATAATTTTATCCGTCACTGGAAAGGAAATACTGGTGGCCAAACTTCCTAAAAGTAAAAAACCTCGAACCATAGAGGAACTTAAAAAAGCGAACTATACGGTCCGCACCGTCAAAACAGAGATGCGCCAAAATCTGATTGTCAAAATCCGTAAGGACGAGGAGCTTTTCCCCGGTATCGTAGGCTACGAGGAAACCGTCATTCCCCGAGTCGAGAACGCCATCCTTTCTGGACAGGATATCATTTTCCTCGGGGAGCGGGGGCAGGCCAAAACTCGCCTAATGCGCAATCTGGTCAACCTGCTCGACGAAGAAATTCCTGCCATAGCTGGCTGCGAAATCAACGACAACCCTTTTCAGCCTATCTGCAAAAGCTGCCGCGAGAAACTGCAGGCTATGGGGGACCGAGCCGAGATCATCTGGGTGGGCCGGGAACACCGGTACGGAGAGAAGCTGGCCACCCCGGACGTGACGATCGCTGACCTCATTGGAGAGGTGGACCCGATTAAGGTGGCTGAAGGGCGCTACCTGTCCGATGAATTAACCATCCACTACGGACTGATTCCCCGCACTCACCGCGGCATTTTCGCCATCAACGAACTTCCTGACCTGGGGGAAAAGATCCAGGTCGGGCTCTTCAACCTCATGGAAGAGCGCGATGTGCAGATCCGGGGATATAAAATTCGCCTTCCCTTGGACGTCTACGTCGTGGCCAGCGCCAACCCGGAAGACTATACCAATCGCGGCCGGATCATCACTCCCCTGAAAGATCGTTATGGCTCGGAGATCCGCACCCATTATCCCAGGTCTTTGGAAGCGGAAATCAAAATCATGGAACAGGAGAGGACTCGCTTCGACGACGACGGCCTTTTTCAGACCATTATTCCCCCTTACCTCAAGGAACTCATCGCCGAAATCACGGCCTTAGCCCGCAAGTCCCCGGAAATCAACCAACGCTCAGGGGTTTCGGTACGCGTTTCCATTTCGAATTACGAAAATATCATCAGCAACGCTTTCCGCCGAGCCATCCGTCTGGGAGAACGGGAAGTGGTTCCCCGGGTCAGTGACCTTACTTATCTGGCGGCCTCCACGGGGGGCAAAATCGAACTCGAGACCGTGGACGAAGATCGAGGAGAAAACCTCATTGAAAAACTGATGGCCAAAGCCACCCTCAACACCTTTAACCGCTATTTTCAGGTGCAACAATTCGACAGCTTCCTGGTCAGGTTCAAAGGTGGCTGGTCTGTCGAAGTTTCCGAAGGGATGAAATCTTCAGTTTACGAAGAGAAGGCGCATGAAATTCAGCCTTATAGCGGCGAAATGAACGGGTTGCTCGAAGGCTTAAAGAAGCTCCAGTGCGATAAAACCCCGGCTACCCTGGCCTCGGGTTTGGAATTTATCCTGGAAGGGCTTTACCTCCATCACCGGTTGAATAAAGAGAAGTTGGCCGGAAAATCTGCTTACCGGGTCTAAGGGCACCTGGGAAAGGAAAAAATGGGAAATTCCAGTAAAGAATCACTCGGCAAGAAAACACCGTCGGCCAAATCCCTCAATGAGCTGAGGGAACTGCTTTTGAAGCTCAACGCCAAACTGCGGGAGAAGATTTCGCCCATCCGAAAAAAAGAAGAGACGGGCGCAGAAAATTTGGAGATGGTTATCATTATCCTGAATCATTCCTCTGAAAACGCTCCTGAGCCCTCGCGGCCAGAAAAAGAAAAGCCCAAGCCCCTGAAGAAAGACTGGGTTGATGACCTTTGCGAGGAAATCGAGCGGCGATCTCGCACTTAGAAGAAATCTTAGGCCCAAGGTCATCTCTCAACAGTCCCTGCTCTCCATCAGGTCAGGCGGTCACCTATTCCAACTTCCCCCAAGTTGTCCATTGAACCTGGAACCCGAAAGTAATTTAGGTAATTTCCCCGAGCCAAAATTATTTTTATAATTCCGGCTTTTTACCTTGCATCGGTTGCGGGCGCTGTGTCGTCGCCTGTCCCTATAAGGCCAGGAACATGGACAGCGGGACTTTTTACACTGAGGGGACTCCCAGAGTTGAAGAATATGAAAAAGCACCGACCTGGGAATACAATAAAA
>JAURYC010000322.1 GCA_030654105.1 Deltaproteobacteria bacterium | reverse complement strand
GTGTTCTGGTTCTCGCCGGCCCAGGGCGCAGGGGCGAAGAACGTCATTTTACTGATCGGTGACGGTATGGGGCCTCAAGCGGTTGGCCTGGCGATTTATTACAACCGATTCATGAACGGGCCGGAAAAACCCTTGCACATGGAACGGTTGATGGCGGCCGGCAATACCGGTTATTGCCTGACCTATCAGTACGGCACGGTGGTCACAGATTCAGCCTCGGCAGCTACCGCCCTGGCTTCTGGGGTGAAGACCCGGGACGCCATCATCGGGAAAGATCATAATGGCAGGTCAATGAAGACCCTGGTGGATATTGCCCAAGAATTGGGAAAATCAGCTGGCGTGATCAGCAACACGCGGATGACTCACGCGACCCCAGCAGCCTTTTATGCCAGCATCATTCACCGGGATATGGAGAACGAAATTGCCGCCCAGCTTGTGGAGCGAGGAGACTTGGCGGTGGCCTTCTCAGGTGGAGCGCAGCATTTTATTCCTGCAGGGGGGAAAGTGGAAGAGCATCCCGACCTGAAAGGAATTGATAAAAAAGCCGGATGGGGCGGATCCAGGAGAAAAGACAATCGGAATCTGATCGCTGAAGCCAAGATTAAGAGGTATGCCTTCGTGGCCAACGAAAAGGAACTTCTTGCCCTGGACGTGCAAAAAACCGAGAAGGTCTTGGGGCTTTTTTCCGCTTCAGGATTCCCCAGCGCCGTTGACCGCCAGCCTCAACACCAAACCGGCGTACCGACTCTATCTCAGTTGACCGGGAAGGCCTTGGAGATTTTGAAAAGAAATACCCAGGGGTTTTTTCTGATGGTCGAGGGAGGGCAGGTGGACTGGGTCGAACATGGAAACGACGTGGCCAGCGTGCTTCATGAAATGATGGAATTTGATCAGGCGATTGGGTTGGTTAAGGCCTTTGCTGAACAGAACCCGGATACCTTAGTCGTTGTGACTGCAGATCATGACACGGGAGGTCTGGCCATTGCCTACAGCAGTTATCAGCCTCCTGCACCGGTGAAGTTGCCCAGTGGGGAGACGTGGAAGACGAAGTATAATTTCGCCGATAAAACTATCTTCGAAAAAATGGCTAAGCAGAAGAAGTCTTTCCTGAAAATGGTCATTGACAGCAAAGGAGACCCAGCAAACCTCAAAAAGGAAATTGAAGAGAATAGTGTTTTTTCTATAACAGAGGAACAGGCAGCATCAATCTTAGCCAGAGACACTCAGAAGGTAATTATTGAGTCCCAGGACTATGGCGTGTATCACTGGTTTAGCGCTGATACGGCCACAAACCGGTTGGGCCGCCTCTTCGCCAAAGAAATGAACACAGCCTGGGCCGTGGGGACGCATACCCACACCCCCGTAATGGTCTTTGGTCGCGGACCTGGGTCGGAGAAACTAAGGGGTCTTTTGGACAACACCGACCTTCCCAAGATCATTGCCCAAGAATGGGGTGCTTCTCTGCCTGCACCTAAATGAGAAAAAAGTTCGGAGTTATAAGTTCGGAGTTCGGAAATCAGAGTCACAAAGCATGATGTTTTTTTTTACGCCGAACTCCGAACTCTGGACTCCGAAATTAAAAAAAAGGAGGTTGGGATGAATTATTGGTTAAAGGGGTTGGGAGTGGGGTTCATGGTTTCCGTGTTAATCGCGAGTACGGGTTGCGCAGTATTCTTTGCCGCTGGGGCAGGGGTCGGAGTGGGCATCGGGGCTGCGGAGTATATCCGCGGTGAGCTGAAGCAAGCCTATGCTGCTCCGATGGAAAAAGCCTGGCAGGCCTCGCTGGCTGCAGCCGAAGAATTGAAGATGCGGACTACGGAAAAGTCTATCGACAATCTGGACCAAAACCGGGTGATCAAAGGAAAGACCGACGAAGGAAGAGATTTCCAGATCGCCTTAGAGGCCACCTCCAAAGAGGTCACGACAGTGAAGGTACGCAGCGGAGTCTTTGGAGATGAGGCCTATTCCAAAAGAATTCAGGAATTGATCGCTAAGAACCTAAAAAAATGACAGGGGAATATGGGAAAAATAGAAATAGACAGAAAGAAATGTATTTCCTGCGGAGATTGCACCCTGGCCTGCCCGTCCATATTCGTGGCGGAAGGCGAAAGCCTTCGGGTCGTTGACGAGGAGTATTGTACGTTCTGTGGACACTGCTTAGCCCTCTGTCCGGTAGATGCCATTACCATTGAGGGTATGAATCTACGGGAGTTCCCAGACCTTCCAGAAGATCTGATGGTATCTCCCGCAACCCTAACCACCTTTCTCCGCTCCCGCAGAAGTTGCCGAGTTTTTGCCGAAAAAGAAGTGTCCAAGGAAGTTTTGGAAAAAATGATCGATATTGCCCGTTACGCACCCACAGGGCATAACTCCCAGAACTTCCAGTTTGTGGTCATCCAGGACAGGAAACTCATCCGGACCCTGGCCGAACGGACCGCCATCTTTTCCGGGAACCTGTATAAGATGCTCAGCGCTCCCGGAGTGAAACTGCCCCCCTGGCTGCAAACCCATATGCGCGGGATTCGGCTGAACTGGGAGTATTATCAGGCCGGTAAAGACCGCATCTTTCGCCACGCCCCGGCGCTGATTATCATCCATGCTCCGGCGGAAAATATTTCTTCGGCGCAGAATTGCGCCCTGGCCATGGCGCATATCATGCTCCAGGCCCAAGCCATAGGCCTGGGGACCTGCATCGTCGGGTATTTCATTACGGCTGCCGAAAAGGATCCGTCCATCGCCAAAGAATTGGGGATTCCCCCGGAGAATAAAATCTTCACCTGCTGCACAGTAGGTTACCCCGTCCTTAAATTCAAAAAATTGGTCCAGCGTAAGCCGCCAGCCGTCCGCTGGCTGTAAAGGAGGGTGCCGTGGAAGTTAGGGTCGGCAAAGCTGTGATAGAGCTTTTACAGGGAGACATCACGGAGCAGGATACGGATGCCATCGTCAATGCGGCCAACCGGACCCTCCTCGGAGGAGGGGGAGTTGACGGGGCCATTCATCGCGTGGCGGGCCCGCAGCTCCTGGCGGAATGCCGGCCTTTGGGAGGGTGTGAAACCGGAGACGCCAAAAGCACCAAAGGATACAATCTAAAAGCTAAACAGGTTATTCACACCGTCGGGCCGATTTATCATGCAGCAGGCAAGAAAGCGCCTGAACTCCTGGCCAGCTGCTACCGAAGGAGTTTGGAGGTGGCCAGCGCGAACAAGCTGCCAAGCATCGCCTTTCCCTCAATCAGCACGGGGGCCTATGGGTACCCCTTGGAAGAAGCCGCCCCCATTGCCCTGAAGACAGTGCTGGATTACTTGAAGCGTCATCCAGATATCCAGCGGGTACGCTTTGTTCTTTTCGGAAAGGACGCCTACCAAGCCTACGAAGAGGCCTTGAAGGACCTTTGGCCCAATGAAAGTAAATCAAATTAAAAAAATCGCCATCGTCGGCGCCGGGATCATGGGCCATGGTTTTGCCATGGTCTTTGCCCAAAAGGGCTATCCGGTATTCTTATACGACATCGATCCGAGGATCTTGAAGAAAGATCCGGGAGCGGGATCGTCGTTTAATTCAACAGTTAAAGCTTTTTGCAGCTTAGGTTTTAAAAAAACACCTTGACAAAAAAAACGGTTACGATATTTTATCTTAGCCTAGAGGGCTAAGAGTAAAGAATCACCCTGCTGAGCCAAGGAAATCTGTGCTTAAATTCATATATTGCCGGAAAAACAAGGAGGAGGAAAACATGATGAAAAAGGTTGGGAGTATTTCTGTCATTTTTGCGGTCATCGTTTTTGCCCTGGGAGCTTCCCTGGCAGAGGCAGCCGATGTGATCCGCATTGGGTCGATCTATCCTCTCACAGGAGCCATTGCTTCTTCCGGGCTTAGATCCAAGCACGCGATTGAAACGGCAATCGATGTGATTAACAACAAGTATGATTTCGACATTCCGTTTGCCCGGACGGAAGGAATCCCCAATTTGAAGGGAGCCAAGCTCCAGGTCATCTGGGGAGACAGCCAGGCTTCCCCGGAAGTCGGCAAGACCGAGGCCGAGCGCCTGATCACCCAGGAAAAAGTTCCCTTGCTCCTGGGGGCCTATCAGTCCAGCGTGTCCAAATCGGCGAGTTTCGTGGCCGAGCGGTTCAAAATTCCCTTCGTCTGCGCCGAGTCCTCCTCCGCAGCACTGACCGAGCGTGGTTTGAAGTATTTCTTCCGGATCGCCCCCACGGATGCGGAGGATTCGATTGCCTTCTTTGACTTCTTGGACGAAATGAAAAAGAAGGGCAAAAAGGTGGAGAAAGTCGCCCTGGTCTATGAGAACACAGAGTTCGGAGTGCACGCCCGGGGAGAGGCCAAGAAGCAGGCCGATAAGAGAGGCTACAAAATCGTGGCCGATGTCCCGTACACCTTCAAGTCTACGGACGTAAAGAGCGAAGTTTTGAAGATAAAGGCGGCAAAACCGGATGTGATCATCCAGGCCTCTTTGCTGGGAGATATGATGCTGTTTGCCAAGGCTTTTAAGGAACAGAAAGTGGAATTCATGGCCAATCTCGCCTACTGCGGCGGGTATCACGACCCCTCGTTCGTCCTGAATATGAAGAAGGACGCCGAATTTTACATGGGGCAGTGCACCTTCAGCGTGGACTTCATTACCAAGAAGCCCGTTTTGGGAAAGATCAACGAAATGTACAAGAAGCGTTCCGGTGTGGATTTTGATGGGGTTACCATTGAAGGATTCACGTCGGTACTGGTCATTGCCGATGCCTTCAACCGGGCCCAATCCACGGATCCCGAAAAAGTCGTCCAGGCTCTGCGGACCACGGATCTCAAAACCCCCACCCTGCCGGGCGATGGAGTAAAGTTCAACGAGCACGGGCAGAACATCAAGATCATTTCCCACATCTCCCAGGTTCAGAACGGTCAGTACCGGGTTATCTGGCCCGGCGAAATGGCTGCTGCCGAGATGGTCTGGCCGTTCAAGCCTTGGGATAAAAGATAGACCGGGGCCATAAGCAATTCACCTACAGGCAATAACAGCAATGCCGAACCGCGAGGACTTAAGCCTGGAGTCGCTGGCTTAAGTCCTCGCCATTTGTAGGGAGACACTCAACCATGGATCTTGATATCCTGCTGCAGATACTGGTTAGCGGCCTGCTCATGGGTTTGATCTTTGCCCTGATCGCCGTCGGGTTGACGTTGATTTGGGGCGTGATGGACATCCTTAATTTCGCCCATGGCGAGTTCCTCATGCTGGCCATGTTTTTCTCCTTCTGGATGTTCTCTCTTTGGGCCATTGATCCCCTCTGGTCCCTGCCGGTTACGGTTGCTCTCCTCTTTGCCATCGGGGTAGGCACGTACTACTTCATCATCAAAAAGGTTCTCAATGCTCCCGGATTGACGGCCCTCCTGGCGACTTTCGGCCTTTCCATCCTTATTAAAAACCTGGCTCAATTCTTCTGGACCCCGGATTTCCGGCAGGTCCAGGGGGCCATTTTAGGCGATAAGACCTTGAGCATCTTCAACCTCAACGTAAGCCTACCGGAGCTGATTGCGGCTTGTGGGAGCGCCCTCATCACCTATGCTGTTTATTATTTGATCTTCCGGACGAAAACCGGCCGGGCCATTCGAGCGGCGGCCTTAGACCGGGACACGGCCCTGCTGATGGGTATTAATATCGACCGGATCTACGCGCTGACCTTCGGCTTGGGGGGCGCCTGCGTAGGGGTCGCCGGGGCCCTGCTGATGAACTTTTATTATGTCTTTCCGAGCGTCGGGGGTCTCTTTACAATTCTGGCCTTCGTCACCGTGGCTCTGGGGGGGTTTGGAAATATTACCGGAGCCTTCTATGCCGGGATCCTCATCGGAGTGGTAGAAACCGCCGGCGGGGTTTTCATCTCCCCGGTTTTCAAATACACCATCGTCTTCGCGATGTATTTAGTGATCATCTCTATCCGGCCCAAAGGCCTTTTCGGGTGGTAGGATATGGAAACAAGCGCTCTTGCCTTATTAAAAAAACCCTGGGTTCTCATCACTCTGCTCGTTCTGCTTTTTCTTCCTTTTTCTACGAGCAACATCCACTTTCACCACGTTTTGATCATGTTCATGCTCTTTGCCACCTTGAGCCAGGCCTGGAATGTGATCGGCGGATTCGCCGGCCAGGTCTCCTTTGGACATGCCACATTCTTCGGCATCGGAGCGTATGCCGCCCTGGTTTTATTGAAGAGATTTGATTTAAGCCCCTGGGTTGGAATGCTGATCGGCGGAGGAGTTGCGGTCATTGTCGCCGTACTCATCGGCTATCCTGTCTTTCGTCTCAAAGGACATTATTTCGCCATCTCCACTTTTGCCGTGGCCGAAATTGCCGAACGCCTCTTTGCCAACTGGGATTTCGTGGAGGGAGCCATTGGCCTTCCCGCCCCCGTTCTGCCGGAAGGCTTGGTCAACTTCATGTGGTACAAAACCAAAATGCCCTATTTCTACATCGCTTTCATCCTCTTTGTGGCGGTTCTCCTTCTGGCCTACAAGATCAACCGCTCGCGTTTGGGTTTTTACCTGCGCGCGATCAAACAGAGCCACGAAGCCGCCGAAGGCCTGGGAATCGACACCTCGAAATATAAAGTGATTGCCATGATGATCAGCGCTTTCCTGACGGCCATCTGCGGCTCTTTTTACGCCCAATATATTCTCTTCATCGATCCGCCTTCGGTTCTCTCCTTGGACATCTCCATCAAGATTGTGTTGATTACCGTCCTGGGAGGGGCCGGGACCGTGATCGGCCCGATCCTGGGCGCCGCCATGTTGATTCCCCTCTCGGAATACAGCCGCATTCTGCTGGGCGGAACCGGGAAAGGGATGGACCTGATCGTTTTCGGAGCCTTGATCCTATTCATTTCCGTCTATCAGCCTCAGGGGCTGGTTGGATTCCTTCGCAAAACAGGAAAATCATAGTATGGAAATTCTCAATGTGAAAAACCTGACCATGAAATTTGGCAGCCTGGCCGCGGTGGATGACGTCAGTCTTTCCGTTCGCAAAGGAGAGATTATCGGACTGATCGGGCCCAATGGCGCCGGCAAGACCACTTTTTTTAACTGCCTGACGGGTTATCTTACTCCGCAAAACGGGGCGGTTCAGTTCGGCGGCCATCTCATAACGGGCCTTCGTCCGAACCGGGTCTGCCGGCTCGGCTTGGCTCGGACCTTTCAAATCGTCCAGGTATTCCGGGAAATGACGACCTGGGAAAACGTCATCGTAGGGGCCTTCTGCCGCACGGCGAATTCGGCCGAGGCTTATCGGGAGACGATGGAGATCCTGAAGTTCACGGGACTTTACGAGAAGAAAGACTCTTTGGTCGGCAATCTGACCATTGCCGACCACAAGCGCCTGGAGATATCCAAGGCTTTAGCCACCAAACCGCATCTCCTCATGCTGGATGAAGCCATGGCGGGTCTCAATGCCACGGAGACGATCGAGGCCATCGAGTTGATTAAAAAGATCCGTGACCGCGGCATCACCCTGATCGTGGTCGAGCACGTCATGGAAGTGATCATGTCCATCTCCGAACGGGTTGTGGTTTTTGACTCCGGCAAGAAAATCGCGGAAGACACTCCGGAAAAGATCATCAAAAACCCTCGGGTCATCGAGGCGTATCTGGGGGAGGCTTACCATGCTTGAGGTGAAGAAGATCAGCGTAAGCTACTTAGGGGTGCCGGTCATCCGCGAGGTTTCTTTTAAGGTGGAAAAAGGACAGATGGTCTCCATCGTCGGCTCCAATGGCGCGGGCAAATCGACCATCTTAAAGACCATTTCCGGCCTCCTCCGGCCATTGACCGGGGAGATCAGCTTCCAAGGCCAGAGGATTGATACCCTCCCCCCATTTCAGATCACAGCTTTGGGCCTTTCGCATATCCCTGAAGGGCGGAAGATTTTCAGCAAGCTGACGGTGATGGACAACCTGCTCGTTGGAGCCCATACCCGCCGGTCGAATTTGGAGGTTCAGCAAAGCCTTGGGGAAATTTACCAACTCTTTCCCATCCTCGATGAGAGAAAGAATCAGAGGGGAGAGACGCTATCCGGCGGAGAACAGCAAATGCTGGCTATCGCCCGCGGGCTCATGTCCAAGCCAAAATTGATGATGCTCGATGAACCCTCGCTGGGTCTGATGCCTTCCCTTTCGGTAAAGGTGATCGAGGTACTGAAGAGAATCAGCTCTCAAGGGACAACCATCCTTCTGGTGGAGCAGAAGGTGCGGGACGCTCTCCAACTCGCTGATCGGGCCTATGTTCTTCAGACCGGGTCCATTGTCCTTGAAGGGGCGGGATCCGAGCTCCTGAAAAGTGATATGATTCGCAAAGCTTACCTGGGAATGTAAACAATCCTTCCGAAGACTGCTAAAAATTTTTAGCCACAGAGGGCACAGAGTTCACAGAGAATGATATAATAAAAACTGTGATGGGTGACAAGCAATAGCGCATAGCAGGTATCAAGTTTAATTCGTTCTTTCGTTTATTCTCTTCATTAGGGAATGTATTTAAACCTCTGTAATCTCGGTGACCTCTGTGGCAAATAATCACCTGTTTTTTTGAAAGGAATCTCTCCATGGCTGGAATTTCCTATTGCATCCTGGAAGTCGATTTATCCGCCCGGAAGACGCAGGTAGTTAAATACGGCGATGTAGTTCTGCGCAAATACTTCGGGGGAAGCGGCCTGGCCGCCTCGATCCTCCTTGATCGTTTTGATCCTTCCGGCGATGCCTTCCATCCGGACAATCCGCTTATCTTTATGACCGGCCTCTTCACTGGAATTCCTGTCCCCTGCGGCTGCCGGGTTTCCGTCTGCGCCAAATCTCCCCTGGGGCATTGGGGAGAAGCCAATGCTGGCGGGTACTGGGGGCCGGAGCTTAAATTCACCGGATTCGATGGACTGGTGATCACGGGCAGGGCCCAAGAACCTTCATATCTCTGGGTCACCCCGAAAGGAGCAGAAATCCGCAGCGCCGCATCCCTTTGGGGTAAGGGAACTTTTGAGACGACTACAAAATTATTGGAAGAGACCGATCCCAAAGCCCGGGTGGCAGCCATCGGCCCGGCAGGAGAGACGCGAAGCTTCATGGCCGGGGTAATCACAGGTGGGGCGGAAGCCCGAGTTATGGGGCGTACAGGCCTCGGTGCAGTGATGGGGGCGAAAAACCTGAAAGCCGTGGTGGTCCGGGGAGAGAAAAGGCCGGCGCTTGCCGATCCCAAAATTATTCAGGAAGCCTTTCACCATTTTTCCCCCCATCTTAAATTTGTCGAGGGCCTGAGCAAGTTCGGCACGGCTGCCCTCATCGAATCCAAGGAAGCAGTTGGCGCGTTGCCCATAAAAAATTTTCTCCTCTCCCACTGGGAGGGTGCCAAGAAGCTTTCCGGGCCGACCATGGCGGCCAACTATGTGGAAAAACATTATGGCTGTTTCTCCTGTCCCATCCGCTGCGGCAAAGATGTCAAAGGGGGTGAAGGTCCCTATGCGGGAGTGGTTGGCCATGGCCCGGAATATGAAACCCTGAGCAGCCTGGGGTCTCTGCTTCTGAACGATGACCTGAAGGCGATCATCAACCTGAATTATCTCTGCAATGACCTGGGCCTGGATACCATGTCCGCGGGAATCGCTGTGGCCTTCGCCATCGAATCTTTCACGAAGGGTATCCTTCGGGAAACCGACAAGCTGGCTTTAAAATGGGGCGATGCGCAGGCGATTGCTTCTTTGATTGAAAAGATTGCCAGGCGGCAAGGGATCGGGGCGCTTTTCGCAGATGGAGTGGAGAAGGCGGCCAAAGCCTTGGGCAGGGAGACGGAAAGTTTTGCTCTGCATTCCAAAGGATTGGAAATTTCCCAGACGAATCCCACCCCTACAGTAAGCCTGGCCCTAAGTTGGGCTACTTCCAATCGCGGCGCCTGCCATCTGGAAGGATTTTCCCATCAGGTGGAAGGGGGTGTTCCTGTCCCCGAGATCGGGTACCCCTCGGGGATGGAGGGAATTTCGGGCGAGGGGAAGGGTAAGATGACCGCCCAAATGCAGAATTACATGGCGGTCTTCAACGGCTTGGGCCTCTGCAAATTTTTATTCTTCGCCCGCATCTCTCACCAGACGCTCTGCCAGTGGCTCAAGGGCCTGGCGGGCTGGGAATTAAACAGTGCAGACTTAATGGAAGTGGGGGACCGCCTTTACAACCTGAAGCGGGCTTACAATGTTTTGATGGGCATCTCTGCCGAACGGGATACGATGGCCCCGAGAATTTTGGAGAATTTACGGCCCGGAAAACCACCCAACGCAGGAGAAAAGCTCTTCTTAGAGATGCGTAGGGAGTATTACGAATTCCGGGGATGGGATGAAAAAGGAATTCCCAAAAGGGAAAAACTTCTTGCCCTGGGACTGGGAGAAGCCGCCAACAAAATCAAAAACCGTAAGGCGTACGGCGTAAGGCGCAAGGCCCAAGGAACCAGGCATCAGGCTCAAGGTGGAAGGCAAAATTTTTTAAATCCGAAATCCGCATTCCGAAATCCGAAATGACAAGATGATCATCCACGTTAAAACGGTTGGTACGTTAAAAAGCTTAGAAGAAGGGATTAAAGTTACCTCTTTTACGATCCCCGAGGGAACTTCCGTCTCCCAAGTTATCGCTCGCCTGAACCTGAAGAATTGGGAAATCGGATTTATTCAGATCAACGGCACCCGCGCTACCAAAGAATCCATCCTCAAAGAAAACGATACCCTTACTTTAATCGCCCCTTTAGCCGGGGGATAAGGGTTAGATTTTTTGCCCATCCCAACCGCTACACATTTTCCCCTTAAATCAGATAAAATATCTTGATATTTAAATGAGTTAATGGTATTTTTCGTTTTGGATGAAAACGTTGATCTCACATGATCGAAGAGAAGAAACCCCCGAGGCAAAGGCTCGGTGGTTCAAATCCATATCTCTTGAAGAACGAATGGAAATGCTCTGCGCCTTTACAGATCTTATTTTGACGGTCAACCCCAAAATCGTGGAAACAAGAGATGCTCAACAGACTAAAAGGCGTGTTCGCGTCCTTTCAAAAACATGACGTCAAATATCTGGTTATCGGGGGGATCGCTTCCATTCTTTATGGAGTGCCCAGAGCAACATTCGACCTTGATATTTTGATTGAAGCAACCCTCCCCAATGCCCAAAACTTACTTAAGGCATTGGTTGATGCTGAAATGGGGACGGCCACGCTTACTACTGCAGAGGAACTTCTCTCTAATGAAATCACAGTTTTTAAAGATAAAGTAAGAATAGATGCCCAAACATCTACACCCGGCCTCATTTTTGATGAAGCATGGAAACGACGAGAGAAGATGGTGTACCAAGGGCAAGAATTCTATGTTGTTAGCAAAGCCGACTTGATCGCAACAAAACGTGCCTCTGGTCGTGAAATTGATCTTTCAGATATAAAATTGTTGGAAATTTCGAAAGAAGAAAAAGATTAAATCCTTAATTCGCCTACTATTGTTTGATGGACTCGTAAAAAGTCAAAATTTGGATGGCAATGTAAAAAGCTCCAGATGCAAGGCGCGCAAATCCTGAGGAGTGAGGTGTACTTACAAGTACGCCGCAACGACGAAGGAAGCAGCGCAACGCCGCAGATGGACTTTTTACGAAGCCATCATTGTTTGGAAAGGGACAAAAAAGGTACCTGCTGCTCATTCCTTGAGGGAAATTTTTTCAATAGATATCATTTACCCGTAAACGATTAATATCTGGTAGATCACCTAAAGGCTTTCTCCAAGCTTATTTTCGGAGGAGCTATTTATGAGAAATTTTTAAACCTCGCTTTTGAAACTGAGGCGGGGTTTTTTTAAATTCGGACCTAATAACCATTGTCGCATGGAAGGAAATTATGAATATCGCCAAGCTCGCTGAAGACAGGGTAAAGGAACGGGGTGAATATGTAAGCATCACCTTCGAGGACCGGGAAATTACCAATGGGGAGATGGCTCGAGCGGCTAAAAAACTGGCCAAGGCGCTCAAGAATCTCGGGATAAAGCGGGGAGACAGGGTCATCCTGCAGATGCCCAATTGCCCGGAGGTTCTCCAGGGCTTTCAAGCTGTGTGGGAGATTGGCGCAGTGGTTGTCCCGATCAACTATCTTGTCGGAGAGGAAGAAACTGCTTATATCTATGAGGATTCCGGGGCAAAAGTAGTAATCAGCAGCCAGGCCTTTCTTCCCAAAATACGTGCTGGCCAATCAAAGGTTCCGAGCCTGGAAACCGTTATTCTCATAGACCAAGATGTCTCCGCAGGGACCCTTTCCTACTGGCAGCTTGTCGAAAAAAGCTCCGCGGAGCTGGACGTTGTGGAGACAGAGGACGATGAACTGGCGGCGTTGATCTATACCGCGGGAACCACCGGCAGGCCCAAGGGAGTTATGCACTCGCATTACAGCCTCTATGCCAATGCCCGGATGCAGTACGAATCTGTCGCCCTGCCGGATGGCATGACCAGCGTTAGCGTCCTTCCCCTTTGCCATTCTTATGGCATCGCGAGCATGAATAATGGCCTTTTCCGGCGCGGCAAAACAGTGCTTCTCAACTCCTTTAGTGTAGAAACCATCTTGGCCTCTATTGAAAAATACCGCGCCAACATTATGGCCGGGGTCCCCACCATGTATGTTTTTATGCTTTTATACCCGGAACCAAGGAAGTACGATTTGAGTTCCATGAAATACTGGATATCAGGGTCGGCGCCGCTGGCCCTCGCGACCTGGAAGAAGTTTAAGGAGATCTTCGGCTTTGAGATCATTGAGGGCTGGGGGTTGACGGAGGCGGGCGCCAACAACTCGGTTAACCCCTTGGAGGGCTTAAAAAAGGTCGGTTCTATTGGCCTGCCCATGAAGGGCACCGAGATGCGCGTTGTTGACGATGCCGGAAGAGTGCTTCTTCCGGGAAAAGAAGGAGAGATCGTAATCAAAGGACCCATGCTCATGAAGGGGTATTGGAATAAGCCCAGGGAAACGGCAGAGATTCTCAGGGAGGGGTGGCTCCATACGGGCGATGTCGGTTATGTGGATGAGGATGGTTACTTCTGGATCACGGATCGGAAGAAGGATTTGATCATCAAAGCCGGCGAAAACATCTCACCGCGGGTCATAGAAGAGGTTCTTTTCAAGCATCCCAAAGTATCAGAGGCAGCGGTGATTGGAATTAAGGATGACGTCTACGGAGAGAATATCAAAGCTTTTGTTGTATTGAAACCCGGGCAGACCGCCACGGCAGAGGAAATCATCGAATATTGCCAAACAAAACTCACGAGTTTTCTGGTCCCCAAAGAAGTTGCCTTTATGAAGGCCCTGCCCAAGAGCCTGGTGGGCAAAGTACTGAAAAAGGAACTGAGAAAGTTACAATAAAAGCGATTGGCGGGTTACCTGGAAAAAGTGACCGAGAAAGTGGAAAAGGTAACGGAAGAATAAATTCAGGCAGCTGAGTATGGATGAGAAACCGGATAACAGGCTAAAGATAAAGCGGGTTCGAGGTAGCCATCATTCCAAAATGTCGATCGGGGCTGTGCAAATTTTTGTCGGGCCGGAAAATATGGCTCCTTATCCAGTAGAGGCGTGGGCTGCTAAAAGAGGAGGTTGAGCATGGGTGATTTGCAGGGTAAAATTGCTTTGGTCACAGGCGCCAGTCGAGGCATCGGGCGGGCCATCGCTGTCGGGCTGGCTGGTTGCGGAGCAGATGTCGCCGTGAACTACAAAACTAAGGAAAAGGAAGCCCGGGACACTTTACAGCAAGTAACCTCCCAGGGCCGCCGGGCAATTGTAATTCAAGCCGATGTATCCCGCTCAGCCGACGTTACGAACATGATCGCCACTGTAGAGAGGGATCTCGGACCGGTGGATATTCTGGTGAACAACGCGGGAATCGCCCGGCATCAGAACATAGAAGCTACCACGGAAGCGGATTGGGATGAAGTTTTAACCGCAAACCTCAAATCAGTTTTCTTGGTTACCCAGGCTGTTCTTCCCGGCATGCGGAGGCGACGCTGGGGCCGGATTATCAACATATCTTCTGGCGCAGCCAAAACGGGCGGGGGAGTAGGTTTACATTATACGGCCTCCAAGGCGGGGATCGAAGGCCTTACCCGGGCCTATGCTTCCCGCCTGGTGAAAGAAGGGATTACCGTGACGGCAGTGGCCCCGTCTTTAATCGCCACCGATATGATTCCCGATGAGGAAAGCCGACGTAAACAAATCCCTCTGGGAAGGCTGGGGCGAGTAGATGAGGTGGCCGAAGCCGTTATTTTTCTTGCAGGCAATGAGTACGCGACCGGACAAGTCATTGCCCTCAACGGCGGTATGTACTTCCGGTAAATTGACTGACGACTTCACCAACTGTTGAGTCAAGGGATGCTTCGGGCATTGAAGATTATTGGCAGAAACCTACACCCCTTGACAGAATATGTCAACCGTTGATTTCAGGATAATTTCAGGAATTTCAGGAAGAAATCAATAAGGATGCTCCCCAATATATTGGGGATGGCTTCGGGGGTACAACACTAAGTATATCTTGCCATAGTTGGAACCAGAAAAACCGTTGCAAGCTCAGCGATTTAAATCTTGTGACGCACCTGCTGGCACACCTTGGCGGGCATGGGCTCTGTAGTCTCTCTTTTTCCTTGGAGAGCGACTCAGGGATCCACGTTCCAGAGCGATCTGCCTGGCTAAATATACCTTGGCAAGACTCTGGTAAGGTACATCCTTCTTGTTGGCTAAGGTTTTGAGCTCGGCCAGCTTCGTTCTCATTCTTTTCCAAACTGCCAACGGCGATCCGCCCATTGGGAAAGGAGGTCCTTGACCTTGCCAAAATGGATGCGTGGTAAATTTTTCTTGATATTTTAGATAAAATTGGTGATATTCTCCATATAAAAGATTTTCCAATAGAAAAAAACTGTGAACGTGCCGATCTTTCAAGTAGATGCTTTTACGGCGAAACCTTTTGCCGGAAATCCGGCGGCCGTCTGTATCCTTCCCCAGCCGATGGATGAGCAATGGATGCAGAATGTGGCCCGGGAAATGAATCTTTCCGAAACCGCTTTCCTGCTCCGCCAAGCAGACGGCTTCCATCTGCGCTGGTTTACCTCGGCGGTGGAAGTCGACCTTTGTGGTCATGCTACCCTGGCCAGCGCCCACACCCTGTGGGAGAAAGGCGATTTAAAGCCCAACGAGCAGGCGCGGTTTTATACCCGCAGCGGAATTCTTACCGCCGAGCGCCAAGGGGACTGGATCGAAATGGATTTCCCGGCCAAGCCGGAAGAA
>JAURYC010000321.1 GCA_030654105.1 Deltaproteobacteria bacterium | reverse complement strand
GCTTGATGGGAGGCCTGGTGAGACTCCCGGCATCTTCGCGACCACTTTAGAGTTCGCTGCAGGGAACATTCCGCCTCCTCATGGGAAGCTGGGTAGGGGGTGCACTCATCCAGACACATGATGATATCCGCTCCCAAGGCTTCCTGGATAGCGACCGCTTTCTCCGGGGTGATAAAATGCCGTGAACCGTCCAGATGGGACTTAAATTCGACCCCTTCCTCGGAAACTTTCACCAGCGAATTGAGGCTGAAAACCTGAAATCCCCCGCTGTCCGTAAGCAGGGGGTGTTCCCAGTGCATGAAGCGGTGCAAACCGCCCAGCCGGCGGATGCGTTCATGCCCGGGCCGCAGATAGAGGTGGTAAGTGTTGGAAAGGATGATTTCCGCTCCCAGGTCCCGGAGCTCCTCAGGGGTCATAGCTTTTACGGTTGCCTGGGTACCCACAGGGATAAAAGCCGGGGTGTGAAAAACACCATGAGCCGTGTGGCATCGTCCCAGACGCGCCCGGGAGTTATTATCTTTTTTCAATACTTCAAAGTGCATAATATAATATAAAAAGTGTCAGTGTGAGGGTCAGTGTCAGTAAGAGCGCAAAAATCTTTTACTCCCTCACGACTAACACTCTCACGGTTTTTTAATCACTTTAGACCTTTTAAATTATTAACATAGCATCGCCATAGCTGTAAAACCGGTATTTTTCCCGGATGGCTTCGTCATAAGCCGCCAAGATAAATTCTTTTCCGGCAAAAGCCGAAACCAGCATTAATAAAGTTGAACGCGGCAGGTGGAAGTTAGTAATGAGTACGTCCACCGCCCGAAAGGAGAAGCCCGGAAGGATAAACAAATCGGTTACACCCCGCTTGGGCTGAATAACTCCTTGTTCATCGAAGCATGATTCCAAAGCGCGGGTAACCGTGGTACCAACCGCAATGACTCTTTGGCCCAAAGCCCGGGCTTGGTTGATTACCCCGGCTGTTTCCGAGGAGACCTCAAAAAATTCTGGCTCCAGGTGATGCTTCTCAAACTCCTCCTGTTTGACCGGGAGGAAAGTCCCGAGCCCTACATGGAGCGTTAGGGGACAAACAGAGATTCCCTTACCTTTGATTTCATCCAGAAGCGCTTCGGTGAAATGCATGCCGGCCGTAGGTGCTGCGATCGATCCTTCCATTCGGGCATAAACAGTCTGGTAACGCTCCAGATCCTGGGCTCGCACCCTCCAGTCCCCGTTCCGATGGATGTATGGAGGAAGGGGTGGAAAGCCGATATCCCTCAATTTTTCTGCTGACTGCCCTTCGCCTTTTAATCCTAAGCTCCAGAGACCAGAAGAAGTTCTCTTAAGAAGCACTCCCTGGAGTTCCTGGTCAAAGGAAATAAGAGTATTTTCTCGCAGCTTGCCGGAATTCTTGACCAAGCATTCCCATTCGCTGGACCCATCTTTTTTTTTCTTATCGGTATCTTGGCCAGCCTCCTCGTTGGAGTTGATCTTGCCTTCCTGCCATTCCCTTTTTCGGACCAGGAGAATTTCAATTTTTCCCCCGCTCTGTTTTTTCCCGATCAGGCGAGCGGGTAAGACTTTGGTTTCGTTTAGGACTAAAACATCCCCGGGCTGTAGGTACCGAGGAAGATCAGAAAAAAACCGGTGCTCCCGCGCCCTTGTTTTACGATCCACAACCATCAACCGAGAATGATCCCTTTGGGGAGTAGGGTGCTGGGCGATCAAGTTTCGCGGGAGATGATAATCAAAGTCCTGTAGTTTCATCGAGGGAATTGGCCAATCTCCACGTTTTGGTAATAATACTTCAAAATAGAACGATAATCTATACCGGCGTCAGCCATGCCTTTGGCTCCCCATTGGCATAGGCCAACGCCATGTCCCCATCCCAGACCGGAGAAGAGAAAAACTCCGTCGCTCTCTTTCAGCCAAAAGTTGGTAGATCGTAACTGGTCATACCCCAGAAGGCGACGAAACTCCTTGCCCGGAATCTCCCATTGGCCTTTCTCCCCCTTGATGAGCAGCCGTAAGGCCCGCCTGCTTTCGCTGCGCTCGCCGACTTGAATTTCTCCCACCCTTTGACTTGGAAATCCCATACTTCCTAAAACCTTTGCCAGGCTTTCCGAATCCACCTGGTAATTCCAGAGAAAGTGGGGGGAATCAAAGCAATAAGTGCAAACCACGCTTTTGAGGTAAGGGAAATTCCCGGTCCATAAATATTCGGGGGATTCTGTTTTTCCTCCGCAACAGGCATGGTAGACGGCGAAAATCGGTTTACCCTGGTACAGAAGTAATTTCCCTTCGGTTTCCTTGACCGCCCGCCGGGATCGAGGGTCTTCTAACCCAATTCCGGCATAAACCTGATCAGTCACACTGGAATCCACATCATACAGCCCTTCGGAGCGGTTTCCTTTTTGGAAGGTGGCAAAAGTCCTGGCTGTAACAGCTTGGGCTTTCAGAGCGTCCAGAGACCACTGGGATGAGATCTCACAGTTGATCAGGCCCACGAGGTATTCTTCCAGCGGCAGTTCATTAATGACCCAAAGATCCCGGTTAGGACCAGGAAAAACCCGGATTTTGCCCCGATAACGGCGACCGTTGATGGTCAGGGGGCTGCGGGCAGAGGTCAACACCAAAGCCCGAGCAGAGATCGAATGACCCCTTACTCGAAGGCGAGGACCCACATCGCGCTCCACCGTCAAAGAGGAAACTTTTTTATTTTTAAAGAACGATTGACCTGTTGGCAGGTCTCGAAGGGCCAGCTCCTGGCCTGTCACATTAAAGTGACTGACGTCGCGGAGAATGAGCACGCGGATGATTTCTTTGGTCCTGGCTTCAACCGCCGAGGCCCAAAAAATCTCCCAACTAATGAAAGCGCCCAAAAAAATATAAAAAAATCGAACGGCAGTCGGAATCTTTTTCAAAACAAAGTTTTAATCTAAACCCTCTAACAGAAGGAGATCAAGAAATTAAATGAGCTATATTATTAAAGTTGGCAAGGAAAGTCAACTTTTCTCCCTATATATTTTTCACTTTTTTTAAATTTCTCCTTGCGATAAAGTAATTTTTATCATTTTTGGTCTTATTTCGTATTCCCCATTCCATAATCTGCAATCTGCATTCCGCCTTCAGAAGAGTCCCCGCAGTAGCCTTAATCCCGGATAGGGTTTTAGGATGATTACATTGCGCTGGTCTTCTCTCAGGTACGTGCGAGCCACCCGCGTTACATCTTCGGCCCTCACCTTCTGTATTTTAGATATGAATTCCTCCGGCAAGGACCAGGACCCAGCCAAAAGGCCTTGGCCAACGAACTCGGCCAAAGTACTGTTATTTTCATTACGGATGAGTGTCCGGCCCCGGATATAATTTTTAATTTCCGCGAGTTCACTTGGAGACAGGGGTTCTTGCTGAATTTTTTTTATTTGTTGGGAAAAGATGGATTGTATTTGTTCTATATTCTTGGGGTCGGTACCCGCATAGGTGGCCCAAAGCCCTGTATCAGAGAGGGGATGGTAAAGAGAACCCACCAAATAAGACAAACCTCTTTTCTCGCGGATTTCCTGGTAAAGGCGGGAATTACCTCCCGATCCCAAGGTGGCGTTGATAATTTCGAAAGCAGGACGGTCAATGTCCCCCAGGGCCATAGCCTGGAGAGCAAGGACCACGATGGCTTGATCAAGAAATTTTCTCTCCCGGACTTCTATGAGTTTTTCCTGGCGATAGGGGGGAAAGGGGGAAGGAGGAAGTTGATTCCCCTTAGGCCATGAGGCAAATTTTTCCCGGATCAGTCCCAGACCCGTTTGCGGATCTACGTTGCCTACAATGGTGAGGAAAATATTATTGGGGACATAATGGTTACGGTAAAACTGAAGAAGGTCTTGCCGGCGAATAGCTCCCACTGTTTCTTTGGTTCCGGCAATAGGCATTCCCAAGGGGTTCTCCGGGAAAAGGGTGCTGGAAACCAAGTTCAGGATATAGCTGGGAGGGTAGATATTGGCCAGGGATATTTCTTCCAGAATTACGTTCCTTTCTTTTTCGACCATCTCTTCAGCCATTAAAGAATTTTGACCGATGTCGGCCAGAATTTCCAAGGCCAAGCCCAGGTGAAGAGGGAGCAGGGAAATGTGCAACTGGGTATATTCCCAATGGGTATATCCGTTCAGTATGCCCCCCACCGCGGCAATTTCCCGGGAGATATCCTTGGCGGTTCGTTTTGAAGTTCCCTTGAAGAGGAGATGCTCTACAAAATGGGAGATCCCATTGGTTTTAGGGGATTCATAGCGCGAACCTATCTTAACCCAGAGGTCCACCGCAACCGAAGAAGTACCCGGGTTTTTCAGAATTAAGACATTCAGGCCATTGCTCAGGGTTTCCTCCAGCGGATTGCCCCAGGAGGTTGCCGGTAGGCTGCAGAATAAGAAAAAAAGAAAGAGATGAAGATAACCTCTCCGGCTCAAAAACCGTATATTAGACAAGTTTGTTTTCCTGCTAAGAGAAATTTTCGACCGTAAATAAAAAAGTTACGCCTAAATATATTTTTAATGATTTCCTTATCTTTGAATTTTTGCATACATTGAACAAACAGTCCATCGGTAAATAACACGTTAACCTCAAAGTAGAATCTAAATTTGCCGAATAGAAGAATTTTCATGACGTATAAATCGTACTTCGAAATTCGGATTTACCAAAAATTGGTTAAACGCATAAATTTGCGACTTCAAGGGGTTATTGCTTTATTAGACGTAGCCCCGGGCAAAAAATAGCAAGGAATAGAATCGCCTTGACATTTTCCAATAAATTCATTAATTTTCATGAAGGTTGGCCTGGGCGCTTTTGGGAGGGGGAGAAAAAGAATAGATGAAATCCAGTTATTGGCTTTTGATCATAATACGTTCATGGGGAAGGGTACGAACCCTGCGGGTGGAGAAACGTCCTTTGATTATTCTCGGACTCGGGGGAATCTTCTTTGCCGGGAGCTTGGCTTTCTTTGCCCATGAATATTTTACTTTCCTTCAGGAGCGGAGTGATCTAATGAGTAGGATGCAACAGCTTACCCACCGAATCGCTGCGCTGGAAAAAAACTTGCAGAAAGCCGTAATGGCAAAAGCTTCCCCCAAGACAACTCTTCCCTTCATGGCCATAGCAGGACTGAAAATTAGCCGGCGAGCCAAAAGAGGAGGATTTTCCGTCAGCTTTCAGTTGATCAATCAAAATCCCCAGAATCATCCTGTCTCGGGAACCCTGGTTTTGGTCGCCCAAAATGACCGACTGCGGATTCCGATCTATCGGGTCATTCCGGAGATGCACCTGAACAAAGGCATTCCCCAACAGCCAGAAAAAGGAAAAAAGTTCGAGATAGAAAAGCAAAAATTCATCGAAGCTTTTTTCGATGGTTCCTCCGGTGAAGCCTTTAAGACTTTGACTCTTTTCGTTTATTCGCCAGAAGGGAAGATAATTCTGGAAAAATCCACTGCCATCCCAGAAAAATGAGATTTTAAGGCCACGAGCAAGAGGGAGGATTTCAATGGGTGGGCGATGGACCTCGCCGAACAGGAGACCCAAGGAAAAGTTTTTAGGAAGCATCTTCACCAAGGAAGAGCAAGGAATCAGTCTCATTGGCGAAGGATTATCGGTTGTGGGCACCCTGCATTTTGGTGATGGAGTGGTGCGATTAGACGGCCGGCTGGATGGAGGAATCTTCGGCCGAGGGATCTTGATCATTGGCCGGGAGGGTCTATTTCAGGGGGAGATGAAAGTGAGCACCCTGATTCTTTGCGGCCGGATTGAAGGAACTGTGATCGCCTCTGAACGCGCCCATATCACCCCTACGGGAAAACTATTGGGGAGGGTTCAAGCCCCTCAATTGGTTATCGAAGAGGGAGGGATATTGGAGGGAAAAAGCGAAAAATGGGAAGGTTCGCCTCTCTTGGGACAGCCCGAATCTTAACCTGCAATCTTCCCGATCTACTTTGGCGCAAGTTATTTCTCTCTTAGCTTTCCTTCCATTGCCAATGGTGGGATTCCGGAGTTTCGTCGCAGATAATGAACCCCCTTTCCGCAAACTTGCGGAGCTTGCTGGCAACGAACTGCAAGGGAAAAGAAGTTGCCGGAGAGATCCGCCTGGCCAAAACCAGGAGGGGGTCTTCTCTCTCCTTAGACGCCAATTGCCCGGGATGGGGGATTTTCCCCTGTTCTTCCAGAAGGTCTCCGGACAGGAGTTTCCAGGCAAAATCTACTTCCAGACGTTTTTCCATCTCTTCCCGGTAAGGTCCGGTATAAGTCCCGGATAGAGTCTCTTTCTTCAGATTCTCGATCTCTGTTCCCAGGTTGTGAAAAAAGGACTTGGCAAAATTGGCTACTTCGGCCGCGCTGAGAGCTTCGGTTTCGGTGACGGCGTGGTCGGCGTCATACAATGACCAGTCGTCAGTAAGGATTTTAATCCCGTATTCCGGAGCCTTTTCTCGTATCCTCGTTCCCGGAAAGGGAGAAAAAAGATGGAACCCGTAGGGGATCCCCAAGCTCTGGGCGAAGGAGATGGTATCCTCCATGCTTTCCCGGGTTTCTCCCGGGAGCCCGAGGATGAACGAGCCGAGGGGGGAAATTCCCACATCCTTACAAAGCTGGATAGCTTGCCTGGCCTTCTCCAGGGTGGTCCGCTTGTTGGCTTGATCCAGGATTTTTTGGTTTCCGCTTTCCAGCCCAAAGCAGATCATGGCGCATCCGGCATCTTTTAACTTCTTCAGCAGGACGGCATCGACCGTATCCACCCGGGCGAAGATATACAGTTTGTTTTTTAAACCCCGACGGCCAATTTCCTCGCAGATGCGGAAGACGTGCCGGCGATTCCGGGTAAAGAGGTCATCGTCGATGCATATTTCTTCAAACCCCAGGAGGCGGGCGGATTCAATCTCATCGACGACCCGTAGTGGATCCCGGAAACGCCCCTTCCGGCCGGTCATGCGATAACCCACGCAGAAAGAACAACCCGTAGGACAACCGCGGCTGGTAAGCACACTGGCGGGAACCCGCATGGCCAAATAGCGCGCTAAAGGGAAAAGGGTGCGGTCGGGGAGGGGAAGGAGGTTAAGATCCTGGATAAAAGGACGGTCTTCCGTGTGCAGGATCGTTCCGTTGCGACGGAAACTTAAACCCTTGACCTCTTGTAAGCTTCTCCCCTCGTCGAGAGCCCCAACAAGTTCTTTCAGCGTTTCCTCTCCTTCGCCGCGAACGATAATGTCCACCTCGGGAAAATCACGGAGGGTTTCGGCGGCGGTAAAGGTTACATGGGGGCCACCCATGATGATGGTGGCTCGCGGAGCGCATGTTTTACAGTATTGGAGAATTTTCACGGCCGAGGGAAAGTTCATGGTCACGCACGTTGCCCCGATGAGGTCGGGTTGAAATCGGGACAGGCGTTCTTCTATTTTTCGAGGGGAATAACGGGTAGCAAGCAAGTCGAGAACTTCCACCTCCACCCCCTGCTGCTGGAGTACGGCCCCCAAGGACATCAGCGCCCAGGAGGGCTTGGGAAATTCGGAGAAAGGGTAAGGAGGTTGCACAAGGAGAACTTTCATGGGGAATCCTTATTGGTATTTTTTTAATTCAATCCGGTTGACGGGCCCCAAAGAGGAAAGGGGCTGATCAAAATTTTCTTCTTTGCCCACCACCAACAGAAGCGATTTTTCGGGATGGAGATGTTTTCCGGCCACCCGTTCCAAGTCTTCGAAAGTTACCGCCCCCACGCGTTCCTGATATTTCTCCAGGTAATCTTCTGGCAGTCCATCGTATTCAAGCTGCATTTCCTGGCTGACAATACTGGCAGAAGAAGTAAAGGAAAAAATAAACTGGTTGATCAGGGTTTTTTTGGCCCAGTCCATCTCTTCGAAGGTGGGTACCTCCTTCTTCAGGCCCGCAGTGATCTCGTAGATAAGAGAGATGACCTTGTGGGTGGAAGAGGATTTCGTCTGGCAAAAAGCTCCGAAGACGCCATACCCGATACGTCCCTGGTAAAAACTTCCCACGTTATACGCCAGCCCTTGATTGGAGCGAATCTCCCGGGTCAGGCGGGAATTGAATCCCCCGCCTCCCAGGATAAAATTTAAAACTTTGAAGGGGATATAATCCGGGTGGTTCAGAGGAATGGAGAGGTGCCCCATAAGGATGGTGGATTGGGGGAGGTCCTTGGGGGCATAGTAGATCAATTTTTTATCGTGGGGGGCTGGGGTGGAAACAAAGGGAAATTCGATCAAGGAACGCCCCCATCCGCCGAAAGCTTTTTCCAAAGAAGTGATCATCTCTGCCTTGGCGAAGTCTCCGGAGATCCCCAGGATGATGTTGTTGGGTTTGTAAAATTGGCGGTGAAAACCCACCAGGTCTTCCCGCTGGATGCTTTCTATGGATTCTATGGTCGGAATTTGCCCCCGGGGATTCCCCTCATAAAGGAAGCGGCGGAATTCCCGGTAGGCAATCTCTTCGGGGTTGTCGTTGGATCGGCGGATGGATTCAATTTCCTGCTTTTTGGCCAGGTCGAGCTGGATAGGATCGAAGCCCGGCTTGGTAAATAAATTGGCCAATAGGGGCAGGGCGCGAGGGAAATCTTTTTTCTGGACTGAGAGGGAAGCCGCTCCCGACTCCCTCCCCATGGGAAATTCCAGTTCCGCGGCCATGAATTCCAACGCTTCATTGATGGCCTGGGGGGTTTGGTCAACGGTTCCCCCGGTGCGCAGCAGAGTTGCGGTCAGCTGGGCTAAGCCACTTTTAGGGGCCGGGTCGTAGATGGAGCCCGTACGGATCAAGGCCGTAACTTTAATCAAAGGTATTTCCGGGTCCTGGAAAAGGTAAAGAACCATCCCATTTGATAGGACGGTGCGTTCGGCCTTGGGCAGAACGAAAGTAAGAGGAGGGAAAAACATATTCCGGGGATGCTTGAGAAGCTCTTGATCTTGGGCATGGGCTAGGCCCGGAAGGAAGTGAATAAAAAAGAAAAGGGACAAAAAGCAAGAAAAAAAATTTAAAACTCGTTGGTTCATACCCATATTTCTCCTTGAATTCAGGGAGATGCGGCAGATTTGACCAGAGTCCCCACCGTACGATTGCGCGAGGTGAAATATTTTTGGGCCACCCGGCGGATGTCTTCTGCGGAGACCTTTTCGTACGACTTCAACCTTTCAGTGAAGTATCGCCAGTTCCCCCAAAGACTTTGTCCGTAGGAAAGCCAGTAAGCCAGCTTGGAGTTGGAGTTGAGTTTACGGAGAAAATCAGTCTGAATCTGGTTCTGGACTTTTTTGAGCTCCAGTTCCGCAACCGGCTCATTCTTCAGGCGATCGAGCTCCCGGAAAATGGCTTTCTCCAGTTCCTCAGCCGTATGGGGGTGACGAGGCGTGGCGAAGATCACGAAAAGGTTGGGATAGCGTTCCCCCGGGAAACCATTGGAAGCGGAAACTTCAACCGCAATCTTTTCTTCCTCGACCAAACGCTGGTAAAAGCGGGAAGTCCGCCCGTAACTCAATAAACCCTCAATGATCTCACCCACGACGTCATCCCCGTGAGGCGGATTCGGTTTATGAAATCCGATGATCATCTGCGGGTTGGCATCGGCAACCACCTGGATGCACCGTTCTCCAAGTTGTTCGGGTTCTTGGGTACGAAGGGGTGGGAGAAGGACCTGGGGGGGAATCCGCTCAAAATATTTTTTAATCACGGATAGGGTGGCCTCGGGGTCGAGGTCCCCAACGATGGTCAGGACGGTGTTGGCCGGCGAGTAAAAGGTGCGAAAAAATTTTTCCGTGGTTGGCTTATCCAGATGCTGGATGTCAGATGGCCACCCGATCACGGGCCGGCCATAAGGGTGAGCCAGAAAGGCAGTGGCCAGAAAATGTTCCAGAAGCTTGCGCTCAGGCTGGGAGTCGTAGGAACGGCGTCGCTCCTCCATAACCACATTCCGTTCGGAATAGAACTCTCGTAAAACCGGGTTGAGAATACGGTCGGATTCAATGCGCGCCCAGAGTTCCAAGCGGTTGGAGGGCAGATTGACCACATACGTCGTGGTGTCCGCACTGGTCATAGCGTTGAATCCCACTCCTCCATTCTGGGAATAGAGGAGTTCGATCTCATCCTTTACTACCCATTTTCGATGCTCCTCGGTAAGCTCCTGGAGACTCTTTTCCAGATACCGGAGGAAATCTTTATCAGCCTTTTCTCCTTTGGCCTTTTCGGCCTCCAGGGCCATAGCCACGGAGTCGATGCGGATTAATGTTTTTTCTTCCTCGGCGTAGTTTTTGGTCCCCAGAGTTTTAGTGCCTTTGAAGAGCATGTGCTCGAGGAGATGAGCGGTTCCCGTGATCCCCAAATTTTCATCGACCGCACCCACCCGAAAGCGGATATACAAAGATAGAGTAGGGGATTGATGCCGTTCGAGCAGAAGAACTTTCATCCCGTTACCCAGGGTGTATTCCTTGACCCGGCCTTCCAGGGAGATGGAATACGCCTGGTCTAACAGAAGAAAGATCAAAAGCTGCGCTAGGATACATAGTCCAGCAACTCTAAGCCTGAACCTCATCCCTAAACCTCCAGAGTTTTAAAAAGTCCGCAGCTAATATAACATAATGATTCGTCCAGAGGAAGAGTTGAAAAAGAGTGCTGCAGTGCTGCGGTACGGAAGTACTGCAGCAGCACGACAGCACCGCACCACGGCAGCATCGCAACACCGCAGCGCGTTCTCTTTCAATCCTCGCGCACAACGAACCCGGCGAGATTATCTTTCCGCAAGGTTTCAGAGTAACGCCGAGCCTCTGCCTCAGAGCGGAAGGAACCCAGGCGAACGCGGTAAAAGCGTTTTACATTACTTTCCCAGAGGACGATATGAACGTTCGAATACTTTTTCTGCAATTCGTCCCGCAAGCGCAGGGCATTTTCTTTTTCCACAAAAGCGCCCACCTGGATTGCGAAAATCCCTTCCCAAGATGGTATTCTTCCGCTTGCAAAACCTATGACATTGACCGAGACCCTCGCCGTTCCTGTCCCCACGATGCCAATGGCCCGGGCTCCGCTTTGGGAGAGATCGATGATTCGATCAGGAATAAATGGACCCCGGTCGTTGATACGCAATTCAGCCCTTTTCCCGTTTTCCATATTGGTTACCCGGACGAAGGTGTTGAAAGGTAAGGTGCGGTGAGCCGCGGTCATGGCGTACATGTCGTAGACTTCCCCGTTGGCAGTTTTACGCCCGTGGTATTCCTCGCCATACCAGGAGGCCAATCCTTCTTCCCGGTAGCGCCAAATTTTTTCTCGATCTAATGGTTCGTAAGGTAATTCCTTTTTTGAAGGGGCGCAGGCAGTCATGAGGATCATCAAAGAGAAGACCAATGTCCGGAAACGAAAGTGAATTTTTTCCAGCCCTATCATAGTTTTCCTAATTTCCTTTCTTCCCGGGCCGAAAAATAGATGCCCAGAAGGACCAGGGTTCCTCCGAAAAAAAGTTTATGGGTCAAGGGTTCTTCCAGTAAGATATAGGCCAGGAGGGTGGCTCCGATCGGTTCCCCCAAGATGAAAACAGCGACCATGGTGGCGGAAAAAAATTTTAAGGCCCAGTTCAGACTGGTGTGACCGATGAGTTGGGGAACGAGAGCCAGGAGAAAAAAGAGAAGGTAAGTCTTGGGAGAATACTGGAAGAAGGATTCCCCGCTGGTCAGGGCGAGGAAGATTAAAAGGATCGCGGCCACTCCGTAAACGAGCGTGATGTAAGCGCTGAGGCCCATTTTCTGGCGTACCCGCCTTCCCACCAGGAGATAACCTGTGGCCATGATGGCTCCTAAAAGGGCGAGGAAATCCCCGTAGAGATTCCCCTTGCCTTTATTCCAATCCCCCCAGGCAATGATCATGCCTCCCAGAACAGCTAAAAGGATGGAGAGAAGGAGAGTCAAAGAGATCTTCTCGCGTAAGAAGAAGGTGGAAGCCAAGGCGACAAAAATGGGATTGGTGGTGACAAAGATCACCGAGCTGGCCACCGAGGTATATTTCAGGGAGGTGATCCAGAGGGCAAAATGGAAACAAAGGAAGACCCCGGCCAGGACCGACGCAAAAATCTCCTGCCGCCCCAGCTGTCGAAGTTCCCTGAGTGTCCGGGGAAAAGTAAAGAGAAGAAGGACCAGCGTGGCCAAGCCCAGGCGGTAGGCGGCGATGATTAAAGGAGGGGCGTCGCATATTTTGATGAGAATGGAAGCGAACGAAATGGCTATCAGGCCGATGGGTAATACAGCCTTGGCGTGGGAGGAATCATGGAGGAAGGTGTTTTTCTCAGGCATGGAATCGAATATGCAGGATGTCGCCATCCTGAACGATGTAATCTTTACCTTCGACCCGGATCAATCCTTTTTCCCGGGCTGCCGCCATGGATCCCGTGTCAACAAATTCTTGGCAGGAGATAACCTCGGCGCGGATGAATCCCCGCTCCATGTCGGAGTGAATTTTCCCGGCAGCTTGCGGCACCCGGGTTCCGACCGGAACGGTCCAGGCCCTGAGTTCCGGACCCACGGTAGTGTAGAAAGTGATTAGATTCAAAAGTTCGTAGCCAACCCGGATTAACTGGTTCAAGGCCGATTCAACCAAGCCCATCTCTTGCAGAAATTCGGCCCGTTCTTCAGCGGCAAGCTCGGCCATTTCCGCCTCCAGGTCGCCGCAGATCACGACCACAGGAGCTTTCTCCAAGACAGCCAATGCTTCCACCTGAGAAACCCAACGGCGCTCCTTTAGCTCTTTTTCACTGACGTTAGCAACATAAAGCTGGGGCTTGGCTGTGAGCAATTCCAAAGATTGCAGAATTTTCTGTCCCTCCTCCGCAAGCGTCAAACCTTTAATCGGGAAGCCCGTGCCAAGGCGTTCGTGAACCTCCTTAAGGAAGGGAATTTCCGATGAGGATTTTTTATCCCCAACTTTCGCCTGGTGGGTTGCTTTGGTAAGGTGCTTCTCCACGGTTTGCAGATCGGCCAGGATGAGTTCCGTCTGGACGATCTCCATGTCCCGGCGGGGGTCTACCGAAGCGTAAACGTGCACAACATTTTCAGCTTCGAAGCAGCGGACCACATGCGCCACGGCATCAACGTTGCGAATATGGCCCAGGAATCGGTTACCCAGTCCTTCTCCCTGGCTGGCTCCTTTGACCAAGCCGGCGATGTCCCAAAATTCCAGTATGGTGGGGGTTACTTTCTCGGGATGGAGAAGCTGAGCCAACTTTTGCAGACGATCATCGGGAACCGGCACGATACCCTGATTGGGATTGATGGTGCAGAATGGATAATTGGCCACTTCCGCCCTGGCCGCGCTGAGAGCGTTAAAGATGGTTGACTTTCCGGCGTTTGGCAGCCCAATGATCCCGCAGGTAAAACCCAAAGCCAGCCCCTTTTGCTGATATCATTCCTATTGGCGGGCATTATACTGGAAAGGACTGGGAGAAGCAAGCCAGCCCTTTTTTAAAATTGCTGAATTTTATAAAAACGGAGAGAAAGTTCAATCCCGGGCTGAAAGAAGGTTGTAAGCCTCTGCCTCAATTTTTAATTCCAATGGTTGAGGTATTCTGGAGACACCATACTTAATGGCTTCGTAAAAAGTCCTTTTTGCCCCATTTTCGTCATTCCCGCGAAAGCGGGAATCCAGTTAATTCAAGCAGTTCTGTCCGCCTGAGGCGGACTGCTTTCGCAGGAGTGACGGCTTT
>JAURYC010000320.1 GCA_030654105.1 Deltaproteobacteria bacterium | reverse complement strand
AAAGAAAAAATAATGTAATTTAGGCAAGCCAACGTAAGAGAATACTTCATCGGATGGTAAGTGGAAAGAGACGCAAAGGCCTGGACCACAATATGTAGACGCCAGGAAAGGAAGAACCACAGAGGGTAATGCGCCTAAGGGATTGCATTAGGTAAAAAAATATTGAATAATCCAACAGGATTAAGAAATAGATGGGCAGGGATTATAATTGACCCATGTTATCTCCTCCTAATGGAAGACGAAAAGGTATCCTGGAGCGGATCGCTTACCGGGTGATGAAGGGACGCGGTTTTCTGCCCGATTTTTCAAGGGCTGCGCTTAACGAACTGGAGGAGATTCAGCAGGTCGACTGGGGGGCGGAATCTCCCAGGAAAGACCTGCGCCACCTGTTTCCCTCCACCAGTTCTCTATAAGCACTTGGGCCTCAAGCAGCGTCGTGAAGATTGCCCCGTTGACGCTGGAAGTCCGCGTATGCCTTGCCGCTCACACGGAGGTTGCCCCTGAAGGAGAGATTGCCCACCAAGCTGATCAGCGGCTTGCGGCGTTGCCACAAATTGCCGGCCACCCTGCGCAGAATGCGCGGCAGGGAATAGAAGTTCCGGTTGCAGGAGACCATTTCTTGGATGATGCCGTCCAGAGACAAATGCTTATACCGGGCCACCGGGAAGGTCAGCGTATAGTATTTCCAGTCTTCCGGGAACGCATCGAGGGCGATGCGGTCCTCCGATTTCATCTGGTCCCACAGGCGCGTGCCGGGCAAGGGCGTCAGAAACAGCACGTTGAGATAGTCCACGCCGTACCCGCGGGCCACCTCGGCGATACGTTTGCCGATGCCCGGTTCGTCTATGTCCAACCCGATGATAAAGGAACCCGCGACCAGCATGCGGTGCCGCTGTATGCGCCGCACGGAGGCGCGGAAGTCCCGGCCCTTCAGAAGGTTGAATTTCTTGCCGAGCTCCCGAAGCCCTTCCGGCGCGGGGGATTCAAAGCCGATGAAGACGCCGCTGCACCCCGCCTTCGCGGCCAACGCCAGGAGTTCTTCGTCATCGGCGAAGTTAATGGTGGCTTGGGCAACCCATTCCTTTCGCAGGTTCGCCCGGGCCATGGCGCGGAACAGGTCCTTGGCGCGGGCGATGTGTTCAGGGCGCGTGCCGATGAGGTTGTCGTCCACCACCAGAACAAGTTTCTCACGGACCGACTGGAATTCCCGCACGACATCCGGAATGGGTCGCTGCCGGTAGTGGGCCCCGTTGAACGCCGTCACGCTGCAAAAGCTGCAGTTCAATGGACAGCCGCGTGTGGTCTGAATGGATCCGAAGGCATATCCCGTGGCCAGCAAATCATGACGGGCGAACGGGACATCGTTTAACTCGGCTAGCCCTCCGTCATACCGGCGGTTCAGGCTGCCATGCCGTGCGTCCTCCAGGACCTGCGGCCAGATGCCCTCGGCTTCCCCCGTGACGACTGAGTCCACATGCTCCCTGACCTCGTCCACGCACATGGTTGCGTGAATGCCACCCATGACGACGGGCACGCCCAGACGCCGGAAGTGAGTGGCCACTTCATAGGCGCGGTTCGCCTGCGAGGTAAAAGCGGTAATGCCCACCACGTTAGGCCGAGGCATGGCCGGATAGTCCGGCGCGCCGAGGTTCTCGTCCACGATCGAGATTTCCCACTCCGGTGGGGTCAGGCCCGCGAGAACCATAAGGCTGAGCGGTTTCCACACGCGGTAACGGTTCCAGCGGCTCTCCTTGACTTTGACCATGCTGACAAGCGGGTTGGAGGGGTTGATCAGATATAATCGCATGGCGTGCATTCACTCATGGATAGGGATTTGCCTTTTCTCCTTCTTTTTCTCAATGCTGGTTTCATGAAGGGAGTGTTGCAATTACTGCTCGTTGGCCTAGGAATAGCCTGTAGCGGCTTTATCAATCCATCGTCCAGCACCAATTTCCACGTTCACCATGTTCTCAACTTTATGAAAAACAATGTTAAGTGCCGTAGACATTCCCACAAATTTGCGCCATCCCCCAACCTTTTCGATTTGAAGCAAAGTGCCACCATCTTCGGTCTGAAGCTTCTGACACTTAAAACCCTCTCGCGCAAGCCAACTCTGGGTTGATGGTATCAGCTCTGAAAAACGCGCGCTGGGACAAGGAAAGGTTTTCGACTGGGTCATAGTTTTGGACTTTTGTCGGTCGCTCCCGAAATTTGTTAACGCCTGTCGGCCGCTGTAGTAATCACCCAAACGAACAGGCATCGGCTAATGACCTATAAATCAAAT
This sequence comes from Deltaproteobacteria bacterium, assembly GCA_030654105.1. Taxonomy (NCBI): domain Bacteria; kingdom Pseudomonadati; phylum Myxococcota; class Myxococcia; species Deltaproteobacteria bacterium. Next base: position 3,595 of record JAURYC010000320.1, on the reverse strand, counting down.
CAAAACAATTTAAATGGGTTGGAAAGTAATGATTTTAGCATATAAATTCACTTCCTAAATATTTATTTTAAGTTTTTCATAGATCAAAAAGGCAGGGCCGTTCAGACCCTGCCTTTTCCCCAGATATCAGTAGTGCTATCAAGGTGGTAAGGGAAAACTTATTTCCCCGTTTTTGCGGAGCTACCAGCGATTGCGTCCGCCGCCACGATCGCCCCCAAAGCCACCGCCGGATCGGCCGCCTCCGCGAGGACTCTTTTCCTGGGCCTCGTTCACCTTAATGGTCTTGCCGTCAAGGCTACTGCCATCCAGCTTGGAGATCGCCGATTTCGCATTCTCATCCTCCGCGAAAGTCACGAATCCAAACCCCCGGGAGCGCCCTGTTTCACGGTCTGTGATGACTTTGGCTTCGGTGATTTCCCCATGGACCTGAAACGCTTGGCGGAGACCGTCATCCGTCGTGTCCCAGCTCAGACCCCCTACAAATAGTTTTTTAGCCATACTTTTTGACTCTCCTTTTCACGTCGTCTCAGGGGACGACTTTGATGGGTAGCGCCCGCATTTCAGCGTTCGCCACGTTTACTTACTTTCATGGATGCCCGAATGGTTTGGGACGGTGGGTCAGCGACTTCCCCCATTCCATCCGGCTTTGCAGGGAGCGAATTAAATCCCCACTCGCATGAAACATGCGGCGTTGGACAATATAAAGTCCCACGCCGGGTGCATTGACATCAGGAACTATTCAACCTTTCCAGACACAGTCAAAGTCTCTCGTTTAAGAGGAGAGGGAACGTAGACCAGGTTGACTTCTATCTTTCTAAGGGACTTTTCCTTGATAGCTTTCATTGGGATCGTGACGTCCAAAGACCCTTCGGCAATACCTTCAGGCTGAAGAACCTTCCAAAACGGATAAACCTTCATTATTTTCTCATCGGGTTTATAAGGGATTGGCTTCCCAGCTTCGTCCAAGTATTCGAGGGTAACTGCTTGGATGTCCAGGATATCTTTCGATTTATTAGTTATCTTGATGCTACCCTTGAGGCTCGGCGTCTCGACGATTTCTTTGGAAGCTAGGTTTACGGTCGTGACGACCTTCATGTCGTTAAGTTCTACAAGAAAAGCCGGCCCCTTAACCTCAGCCTTCGGTGGAACCAAGTTTTTAGTGATTTGCTCTTGTGTGGGAGCCTCTACCTTCTTATCCGTAGTACAACCCAAAAACCCCACGGCCAGACTTAAAGCTAAGATTGTGAAGATCTTCGTGTAATGCATATCTTACCCTCCTTTTATTTTTTAAGAATTTACGTCCCCCAATATCCATCCCCTTCTTTGAGTGAGATTGTCTGGGTAATAATATTGCTGCAGCGGATACAAATCACCTCCCTTACCGCCATCAAAATGGCTGAGTTGTTAATATCGCTAGAAACAGCTGAATACAGAAGGTTATTGAAATGAGTTGAATAGAATAAGGGAAGAAAAGGGAAAGAAAGTTAAAGAAGAGGCGCTTTGCGGTCCCTTAAGGGAATTCCCCACCTTTGATAAAGCGGCTTCGGAAAGAAGCCCAAAGTAACTATGCGTAGATTAATGTATTTTATTATCTTTGTCAAGAAGAATAAGCACATTGTCATTTCCCGGCCGATGCTGCCCGCGCTCAGCACCCTGCCCCCCGGGCTACGACAAAGCTGGTCGAAATTATCGCAAAAAATACAATGCGAACTTCCGCAACTAAGCACTAAGACAGATTTCCGACATAAATATTCATGGTCGTTCTCCTTTTTAGTTTTCGATGAAACTCCTTAGTTTATTGGCCCGGCTGGAATGTTTCAACTTCCTTAAGGCCTTGTCCTGAATCTGTCGGATCCGCTCCCGGGTAAGATCAAAGTCCTGTCCCACCTCCTCAAGGGTATGGTCGTGCTTCTCTCCGATCCCGAACCGCAGCCTCATAATCTTCTCCTCCCTTTTGCTAAGTGTCGATAGGACTCTTTGAATCTGACTTGTCATATTGAGATTTATTGCTGCATCCTGAGGGGAAATTACTTCTTTATCTTCAATAAAATCCTCCAAGCGGCTATCTCCCTCCTTACCGATAGGGGTTTCGAGGGAAATGGGCTTTTGGGTGATATTCAAAATCTTTTGCACTTTTTCCAGAGAAATCTCCATTTTTTCGGCGATTTCCTCCAGAGTGGGTTTTCTTCCAATCTGCTGAACCAGGGTTCGAGAGGTTCGGTTCAGTTTGTTGATGCCCTCGGTCATGTGGACAGGGATACGAATGATCCGGGTTTGATCGGCAATGGCCCGCGTGATGCCCTGCCGGACCCACCATGTTGCATAGGTAGCAAACTTATAGCCCCGTTGGTATTCGAACTTATCGACTGCCTTCATTAACCCGATATTCCCCTCCTGGATCAAATCCAGAAACGGAAGTCCTCGGTTCAAGTATTTCCTGGCAATGGAGATGACCAATCTCAAATTGGCCTTCACCAATTCACTCTTCGCTTCACTGGCCTTGGCCTCCCCTGCCTCAATAACCCTCAATGTTTCTTTAAGCTGATCCAAAGAAAGGCCACACTCCACCTCCATTCTGCCTACCTTCCTTCTGACATTCCGGGCAATCCTGCTCATCTCCTCCCAATCCTTTAGCTTGTCAGCCAGGTAAAAAGGACTTCCCTTAGGCACTTTCTTCTTGATCATCTTCAAAGACTTTCTGACTGCCTGGACTGAGACCCCTAAATCCTCCCCATGTTTTTCCACTTCCCTTTGAGCCTTTTCCATCCGGATGTTCCACTGCTTCAACTTCTGGACGATTCGGTTAGTCTGTTTTTCATTCAAGTTGATCCGTTTAAAGGCATCGAATATCTCAGCCTGTTTCTTCCAAATTTTTTCCTGAACCCTCTTGGTTGGAACTTCTTTATTCCTGAGCCTCAAATCCCCCCGGAGAATTCGAATGTGCTCTTCTCCCTTCCGAATTTTATTGATTAAGTTGAGAACCCTCTTCTTCTGGATCTGTTCTTCCTCAACACTCGTCTCTCCATCGTCGGTCTCATCGGTCACCTCTTTGATCTCTATCTTTCCAGCACGGAGGGCGCTTCCAAGGTTGATAACTTCCCTGACAGCAATGGGACAATTGAGCACCACGCTTAACACCCCTTGCTGTCCACTTTCGATCCTCTTGGCAATCTCCACCTCCCCTTCCCGGGTCAGTAAGCGGAACGCTCCCATCTCCTTCAAGTAAAAACCAACCGAATCCGCCGCCTTTCCAAAGGGCTCCACCTTGTATTCAACGACCTCCTCCTCTTTCCTCACCAGAACATTCTCATGCTCCACTTTCAATCCCGGAAACTCGCTGACCACATCGAAACCTAACTCATCGGATATGATCAGGGCATCTTCGTCCCGCCCTTGGCGGAACTCAGATCTGTAGGATCTCTTGGGAACCCATTCTTTCAAACTTCTTTCCTTGTCTCTATTTATTTGATTTCTTTCCAATTAAGTTTTTTCCTATGAAACCCCGTAAGGAACTCCATATTAGTAAGGTATTACCCCGAAGTGGGGACATTCCTGCCTGTGGCGGCAGGGTGTAGCAGGCCTGTCCTGCTCTAGG
>JAURYC010000319.1 GCA_030654105.1 Deltaproteobacteria bacterium | reverse complement strand
AATTTTAGCGATTTCCGAGTCGCCACGGTGGATGCCAACCGTATCGCCCAGGAAAACGGCTTGGGTTCAACCACGGCCCCTGTCGTTAACACGGTTATCTTGGGCGCCTTCGCCAAGATTACGGGACTCGTGGGCCTGAAGGCAATCTTGGAGGGAATCCAGGAGTACGTGCCTGCCAAAGCAGAGGCGAATATCGCCGCCGCCAAGGCAGCCTATGAGCAGACCTCCGTTTGAACGCTAAGCGCTTAGCGCTAGGCGCATGGCGTTTTTTATATAAAAAATAGGAGTAGAAAATGGAAAAAAAGAAGAAACAGGGGAAGAAAAAACCTTCCCTCCCTTTGCCAAAAAAGTCGTCGCTTCCTCCTTTTTCTTTATCTTTCGAAGGAACCCAGGCCTCCAAGACAGGGACTTGGCGCTACCTCACCCCGGCTTATCTCAACAAACTGGCCCCGTGTAATGAGGCTTGTCCGGCGGGCGAAGATGTGGAAGCAGCGATGGTCCTGGCCGGACAAGAGGATTATCTCGGCGCTTGGGAGAAAATTAGCCAGGAAAACCCCCTGCCCCGGGTTTGCGGCCGCGTCTGTTTCCATCCCTGTGAGGGGGCCTGCAACCGCAAAGAATTCGACGAAGCCACCTCCATCAATGGACTGGAGAGATTCCTTGGAGATCATGCCTATCAGGCAGGAAAACACTTCCTGCCCCCACAAGAAAAAGAGAAAGAGAAAGTAGCCATCATCGGCTCTGGCCCGGCAGGTCTGTCCTGCGCTTACCACCTTGCTTCCTTGGGCTATGGAGTAACCATTTTCGAAGCCCAGCCGCAACTCGGAGGAATGCTTCGCTACGGCATACCGCCCTATCGTTTGCCCAAGGACATTCTCGACCAGGAGATCGGGAATATCCTTGCCCTGGGAGTGGAAGCCAAGACGAACGCAGGTCTGGGCACTGAAGTGCAGTGGAAGGACCTGCAACGGTTCGATGCTTGGTTTGTGGCCACGGGTGCCTGGAAGAGTATGCCGATGAACATCCCCGGGGAAGACGCGGCGGGCGTAATGTCCGGATTGGAATTTTTAAAGAAAATTAACTCCGGGCAGACCGTTGACCTCGGACAGCGGGTGGCCATCATCGGCGGGGGAAACACGGCCATGGACGCAGCTCGATCCGCCCTGCGTCTCGGAGCCAAACCATTGATCATTTACCGCCGGACCAAAGAAGAGATGCCCGCCTGGGAAGAGGAAGTGACGGAAGCCGAAGAAGAATCCATCGAATGCATTTTCCTCAGCTCCCCGATAAAAATCCTCACCGAGAACGGAAACGTGAAAGGGATCGAATGTATCAAAAATCTTCTCGGCCCCCCGGGGAGGGACGGACGGAGGCAACCTCAACCTATCGCAGGTTCCAATTTTACCCTTCCAGTCGACTCGGTCATTTCCTCCATCGGGGAAGTTCCTGATTTATCTTTTCTTCCCCAGGAACTGCAAAAGTCAGCGGGCTCCCTGTTCGTGAATGAAGTCGGAGCAACCTCCCGGAAGAAAGTTTTTGCCGGAGGAGACATCACCGCCCAGCCGCGGACAGTGTCCTACGCCATTGGCTCCGGAAAGAAGGCAGCCATGGCCATTGATGCCACCCTAGGGGGCAAGGACGTACTCGAGGCCCTGCGTTGCGCGCGCTGGGGAGAGAAGGGCATCCTTTCCATGGCCCGTTACCAAAAGAGATGTTGGGATGGCTTGGCGCAAGAAGTGGTTACGTTTTCCGAAATAAACACCGCTTACTTCAAGCCCCAGGCGCGGAGGGCGAAGGAAAAAATTTCCGTCCCTCAGCGTACTTCCAATTTTTCCGAAGTAACCCTTGGTTTATCTGCGGCGGCCGCCCTCGAAGAGGCCAAGCGCTGCTTTAACTGTGGAGTCTGTAACCTCTGCCACAATTGTTTTCTCTATTGCCCGGATATGGCTATCTCAGCCCGGCCGGACATGCAAGGATATGAAATCAACTTGGATTATTGCAAAGGATGCTGCATCTGCGTGGCGGAGTGCCCCCGCGGGGCCATCTCCGTGGAGGTGAAAAAATGAAAAAATTACTTACTGGAAATTCCGCCGTCTCCTACGGCGTCATGCTATCCCGGGCCGAAGTGATCTCTGCTTATCCCATCACTCCTCAGACCACCATCGTCGAGGAACTATCCGAGATTTGCTCCGACGGGCGGCTGAAGGCTAAGTTTATCAAGGTGGAATCCGAGCATTCCGCCCTGGCCTGCGTGGCCGCGGCCTCAGCTGCGGGAGCCCGGGTTTTTACGGCAACTTCATCCCATGGGCTGGCCTATATGCATGAGATGCTCCACTGGACTTCCGGCACACGCCTGCCCGTGGTCATGGTCAACGCCAACCGGGCGATCGGCTCTCCCTGGAATATCTGGTGTGACCATAGCGATAGCCTATCCCAGCGCGACACAGGCTGGATCCAGCTTTATTGCCAGAGCGCCCAGGAAGCGTTGGATACAGTCATTCAAGGCTACCGGATCGCGGAAGAGGTCCTTTTACCCGTAATGATCTTAGAGGATGGCTTCTTCCTCTCCCATACCTCGGAAACAGTGGAAGTTCCCGAGCAGAAGGAAGTGGATGCCTTTCTGCCTCCTTACCGGCCCCGCTATAAACTCGACCCCGGCGACCCCCACACTTTTAACATTATGGCCGACCCTTCTCTCTTTATCTCCTTCAAACATGAAGCTCAGAAGGCGATGGATGAGGCCAAAAAAGTCATCGCCCGCGTGGACCGCGAATTCAGGGCCCGTTTCGGCCGGAGCTATGGCTACACGGGAAAAGTTCATCTGGCCGACGCCGATGTGGTGCTGCTCACCATGGGGACCGCTGCCAGCACAGCGATCGAAGTTGTCAAAGCTTTCCGGAAACAGGGCAAGAAAGTGGGGCTATGCCGCCTGCGCATGTTCCGTCCCTTCCCATCCAAGGAACTCTGCAAGATCTTGGAAGGGGCCAAGAAGGTCGCCGTGCTCGACCGCGACAACTCATTGGGTGCCGGCGGCATCGTCGCCCAGGAACTGAAAGCCGCCCTCTTCAACTCGCCCCGCAAACCGAAAGTCTTTGAATTTATCGCCGGCCTTGGAGGAAAGGATATCACACCAGAAACCATTCAGGAAATACTTGAATACACAATTCGAAATCCGAACCCCAATGGGTTGCCCATTTGGATAGGGGTGCAAAAATGAAAGCCAAAGAGTTAAGCAACGAGTATCTTCACTCCGGCCACGGCTGTTGCCCGGGTTGTGCCATGCCTATTGTTTTGCGCACCGTTTTTCATGCCCTTGGTGAACAAACCATCGCCGTCATCACGGCTGGCTGCTTTGGAACCATCTCCGGAACATTTCCCATTTCACCCATTAAACTGGCTGCCTATAACACTCCTTTCCCCTCTGCCGGGGCTGCAGGTTCGGGTGTGCGGGCGGCGCTGGATATAAAAGGGGACACGACAACCACGGTGGTAACCATCGCCGGAGATGGCGGCACTTTTGATATTGGCATCCAGGCTCTTTCGGCCGCGGCCGAACGCAATGACGACTATATCTACATTTGTTATGACAACGAGGCCTACATGAACACGGGGATCCAGCGTTCCTCGGCCACGCCTTGGGGAGCCTGGACCACCACTACGCCTCCAGCTAATCTGAAGAATCAACCCAAGAAGGACATCGTCCAGATCATGGTCGCCCACCGGGTACCCTACGTGGCAACGGCTTCCATTGCCTACCCGGAAGATTTCATGCGCAAGATGAAAAGGGCCAAGGAGACGCGGGGGTTCAAATTTATTTATGCTTTTTCTCCCTGTCCAGTGGGATGGCGATTTTCTGCGGAGCTGACCATCCGTCTGGCCCGACTGGCTGTACAGACGAAGATTTTCCCCCTCTACGAAGTAGAAAATGGTGAGCGCTACACCCTCAATATGGAACCCGAAGGGACCCCTGCGGGCGAATATTTGAAGCCTCAAGGACGGTTTGCCTTCCTGAAAGAAGGGGATTTGGAGCGCATTCAGGAAAACGTGGATCGGGGGTGGAAGCGCCTCATGAACCGCATGGAAAACCAGATGCTGGGATAAAATTCGGGGATGGGATGAAAACGAGTTTCTCTTTTCTTCTTTTGTGCGTACTTTGGGTTTATCCCCTTTGGGCCGAGGAAAGAATTGTGGGGGAGGGAGAGCACAGAGGGTTTATTATCAATGAAGGAAGGCAAGTTTTCAAAGTAAGCCCAATCAAGCCAGGCCAGACCATCCAGGTATTTTTAACTCCCCATTGGATAGTAGAAATGGGGGGGAAGGTGGAATGGAGGCTGGAAGACCCGGAGGGAGCCAGTCTAAGAGTTACCAGTAAGACCAATCCCGAAGTTGATCCCTTCTTCATGGAATGGACTTCCAATTCCGAACCCAAGCCGTCAGCCTATTATATCCATGCTCTGGGAAGCGGCGGGGTTTACTCCGGAGAAATTTTGGGTCAGTATACGCTGCAGATTGTTTTATGGGATCAGAATGATGGTAATTCAGGTACGGATGCCCCGGAGACCTATGAGAAGGCTATTTTTTTACCGCTTTCTGAGCCTGGGACTTACCTTTTTGATGAGAACTTCGTTAGCTCCACGGCGGATGTTTACGACATCTTCAAAATCAACATCAAACCCAATCATTCTCTAACTCTCCAGGCCAGTCCGCTGCAGTGGCAAGGCAGCGGCCAGAAAGGGAAGGTAAGCTGGAAGTTTTTGAATAAATCCTTCCGGCTTTTAAAAGGGGGCAACTGCCCATTTCCCCAAACTACTCCTTTTGTGGTAAAAGTTTTTCACCCCCAAGTAAAGACGGATACCAAACCTTCCCTCTTTTACCTTTTGGTCCAAATTGAGGGCGAGGCCAGTTTGATCTATACCCTGCAGGCGGAGATGAAAGAAGGGCGATGAAGGAAGAGGAACAACTCTTCAAGAAATTTGGTCGGCTTTTCCCCGCAGGAACCATCCTTTTCGAAGAAGGGCAGGCTTGCACCGGAATGTTTATCATCCAGAAGGGCCAGGTGCGACTCTATAAAAAGGTGGGCAAGGAGGAAGTGACCATTGACGTCCTAAAAGAGGGAGATTTCTTCGGGGAAATGGCCTGCCTGATTGGACAGCCGCGCTCCATCAACGCCGTGGTGGAAGGGGAAAGCCAGATCCTCGTAGTCCAGCCAGAAGTTTTGGATAGTTTGTTTCGAGGAACTTCGGGCATTGGTTTGAAGGTCGTGGCTAATTTGGCAGCCCGGTTGAAAAAAGCCTATGAAATCATCGAGAAAATGATAGCCGAACGCCAGCCAGTTGCGGACAAGGAGTCAGATCCTCCATGAAAAAAGAAGAACAGCTTTTCTGGAAGTTCGGCAAAGATTTTCCTAAAGGAACCGTTCTCTTCCGCGAGGGAGAACTGGGGCGGGACATGTTCATCATCCAAAAAGGGAAGGTGCAGGTTCGGAAAAAAGTGGGGACCACCGAGAAAGTTTTGGCTGAACTTTCCGATGGAGAATTTTTCGGAGAGATGGCCCTGCTGATGGGAATGGATCGTTCGGCTACGGTGGAAGTAATTGAGGACAGTAAAATTCTGGTAGTCAGCCCTGATACTTTCGAAAGCCTTCTTAAGGGGAACATTGAAATCGCCCTGAAGATGTTAAAAAAAATGGCCTCCCGGCTTCGGGCCCTGGATGAACGTTTAGAGACCGCCATCCTGGAAGCCCAAAAAGAACGCCAATAAGCTTTCTGCTAAAAAGGAAAAGCCCTCCTTCTTTTCGACGGAGGGCTTTTCCTTTACCAAAACCCTACCCTCTCCCCCGGTTGCGGGGGAGAGGGGCAGGGCAAGGGGGCGATTATCTGGTAATTTTTTAATGGTTATAGGTTATTCGTTATTGGTGTTCCTGTAAGCCTTCGGCTTTTAATACATCCCTTCCATTCCGCCGCCTCCTGGAGGCATGGATGGAAATTTTTCTTTTTCTCTGGGTCTTTCCGCCACCATGGCCTCGGTGGTCAGTAGCAAAGCGGCTACGGAAGCAGCATTCTGCAAGGCTGTGCGTACCACTTTGGTGGGGTCGATGATTCCGGCCTTGACCATGTCCGTATATTCCTCTTCCTGGGCATCGAAGCCCATATTACCCTTTTCATTTTTTACTTTCTCGATGACGATGGAGCCATCGTGCCCGGCATTCTGGGCGATCCAGCGGATGGGCTCTTCCAAGGCCTTCTTCAGGATGTTCAGGCCAAACTGTTGCTCATCGGAAAGTTTTATCTTTTCTATGGCCGGCAAGGTGCGCAGGTAGGCCACTCCACCACCGGCGACAATCCCTTCTTCCACGGCTGCGCGGGTGGCATTCAACGCATCTTCTACCCGAGCTTTCTTTTCCTTCATCTCAGTTTCTGTGGCTGCGCCGACGTTGATCACGGCTACTCCGCCAACCAGCTTGGCCAGCCGCTCCTGTAATTTCTCCTTGTCGTAATCGGAAGTGGTCTCTTCGATCTGGGCCCGAATCTGCTTCACCCGGCCCGCAATAGCCTTGGATTCTCCGGCTCCTTCGATGATCGTCGTGTTATCCTTGTCAATGGTGATCCGTTTGGCCTTGCCCAGGTCTTTGAGGGAGATGGACTCCAACTTCACTCCCATCTCTTCGGAGAGCATCTGCCCGCCGGTTAAAGTGGCGATGTCTTCCAGCATGGCTTTACGCCTGTCCCCAAACCCAGGGGCCTTCACAGCTGCGCATTTCAAAGTACCCCGCAGTTTGTTCACCACCAGGGTGGCCAGGGCCTCACCTTCTACTTCTTCGGCGATAATCAAGAGGGGCTTACCCATTTTGGCAATCTGCTCCAACACCGGCAGGAGGTCTTTCATGTTACTGATCTTTTTCTCGTTGATAAGGATCAGGGCATCCTCGAGTACGGCTTCCATCTTTTCCGGGTTGGTCACAAAATAAGGAGAGATGTACCCTCGGTCAAACTGCATGCCTTCAACGATGTCCAAGGTGGTTTCCATGGATTTGGCTTCTTCCACGGTGATCACGCCTTCTTTGCCAACTTTGGCCATGGCCTCGGCAATAATATTGCCGATGGTCTCGTCGTTATTGGCTGAAATTTTTCCGACTTGAGAGATTTCTTTTTGTTCTTTGGTGGGTTTGGAAAGTTTCTTGAGTTCTTCGACGACGGTCTCCACACCTTTCTCAATTCCTCTTTTCAGCTCCATGGGGTTGTGGCCCGCTGCTACCAGTTTAGATCCTTCACGGTAAATGGCCTGGGCCAAGATCGTGGCCGTGGTGGTTCCGTCCCCGGCTACGTCAGAGGTCTTGGAAGCTACTTCTTTGACCATCTGGGCCCCCATATTCTCAAATTTATCTTCCAATTCGATTTCTTTAGCCACGGTGACGCCATCCTTGGTTACGGTAGGAGAACCGAAGCTCTTATCCAGAATGACATTGCGTCCTTTGGGCCCCAAGGTGACCTTTACCGCATCGGCCAGGGTATTAACGCCCTTAAGCATGGATTCCCGTGCTCTTTGATCATAACGTATTTCTTTGGCTGCCATTGTTTCATTCCTCCTTTAAGGTCCAGTAATTATTTCTGATTATTTTTCGATCACGCCCAAAATGTCATCTTCGCGCATGATCAGATGTTCTTCCTCATCAATTTTGACCTCGGTACCGGAATATTTGCCGAAGAGCACCCGGTCACCGACCTTGACATCAAGGGGGTGGATCTTTCCGTCCTCGAGAACTTTACCCTTACCTACAGCAATCACTTTGCCTTCCATGGGTTTTTCTTTTGCGGAATCGGGAATGATGATTCCTCCTTTTGTTTTCCCTTCCTCTTCCACGCGTTTGACGATGACTCGATCTTGAAGTGGTCTAATTTTCATCGTTTACTTCTCCTTTCTACAGTTTAAAATGGTCGGTTATTTCCGACTAAAAATAAAAAAACTCCTTTCTATTATAGTGATTTTATTACATTTCTTATTCCTAAACCGGATAATTTTTCTCGCAAAAGGTAGGCCACCGGCAGGAATGGGCTTGCAAAAAAACTCTTATTAGCACTCATTGAAAACGAGTGCTAATAACAATATAAAGCTGGGCGCCGTAAAATGCAAGAGGAAAAGTGTAAAAAAAAGGAAAAAAATGCAAAAAAATTTTGTCTGAGCCAAAAGGTTGTGGATTTTAAAAATTCCAAATTAAGCGGTGACTCTTCCATAAGATTAAGTTGGGTGTAAAAAGGGTTCAAGGATTAGGGAATAAGGAGTGCGATGTAAGTTGAGAAGAATCGTTGCATCAAGTCTCAATATGTGTTAATTTTGGAAGCGTTTAGCAGGCACGGCCCTTATGAGAAGGCCAAAAAAATCTGATTTTTTTAGGATCGCCCAATGGAAAAGGAGGTGCCAATGGTAGGAATTACAAGCTATGGGGCATACATTCCCAAATATCGTTTGGGACGAGATGTAATAGCCAAAGCCTGGGGCCCCCGGTTTATTTCCGGGGAACGTTCCGTGGCTAACCATGATGAAGACAGCCTGACAATGAGTGTGGAGGCGGCCCTGAACTGTCTTCAGGGCATTGATCCGAAAGCCGTCGACGGGTTGATATTTGCTTCTACCACGTCCCCTTACTTAGAAAAACAGGCCTCAACCCTGGCGGCTACAGTCGTGGATCTTCCCGTGGAGATCTTTACGGCAGACCAGCTCTCTTCTCTGCGGGCTGGAACAGCCGCTTTGAAATCGGCCATGGATGCCGTGAAAGGCGGGAGCGCCAAGAGCATTCTGGTGGTAGCAGGGGACTCCCGCCGGGGTGAGCCCGGGTCAGATTCCGAACAACTCTTTGGAGATGGTGCGGCGGGGTTGATGGTCGGGTCCACTGCCGTGGCGGCTTCCATAGAAGGGATTTATTCCCTTTCCGAAGAATTCATGGATGCTTGGCGGAAACAGGATGATGCTTTTTTACAAAAAGGAGACGCTGCTTTCACCCAGGCCTACGGGTATGCCCGCATCGTCAAGAACTGTATCGAAGGGATCCTGAAGAAATATGAGATGAAAGCCGCGGATATTTCTCAATTCATCTTCTCCGCCCCAGATAGTCGGGCCTACGCCCGCGTAATCAAAAGCCTGAACCTGTCTCCAGGTTCCTTCATGGAAGACCCCCTGCTGACCACAGTAGGAGACACAGGGGCGGCCGCACCGTTATTACTTTTGATCGCCGGCCTGGAAAAGGCCAAACCGGGCGAACGTATCCTGCTTTGCAGTTACGGGGCGGGGAACAGCGACGCCTTTCTATTGCAGGTCACTCCCGAAATAGAAAGGTTGAAGGAAAAGCGGGGCGTAACCAGCTACCTGAGCTACAAAAAACCCTTGACCAACTACGAGAAATTTCTCAAATTTCAGGGCACCCTTTCCAATAAACCTCTGATCCCCTATTCTTCCTGGGCGCTTCTCTGGAAGGAAAAGAAACAGAACCTGCAACTGTACGGCACCCGCTGTAAAAAATGCGGCACGTTTGCTTACCCGCGGCGCAGGGTTTGCCAGAAATGTAATGCCAAGGATGAATATGAGGACGCCAAGCTTCCCAGGAGCGGGAAGATATACACTTTTGCCAAAGACCACCTTTACCCCAGTCCAGACCCCCCCACCGTCATGGCCGTGGTCGACATGGACGGGGGAGGCCGTTTCTACGGCCAACTGACGGATTGCGACCCGGCTCAGGTAAAGATTGGCATGCCGGTGGAGCTGACTTTCCGCAGGTTCCACCAAGGGGATGGATTCTACAACTACTTCTGGAAACTTCGCCCGCAGGAAAAAAGCTGACAGCTGATCGCTGATGGCTGAGAGCTTAAGAAATGGAGGTTAGGATGAGTATTAAAGACCGTGTTGCCATCATCGGCGTAGGGGCAACAAAATTCGGCGAAAATTTTGAAATGACTTATCAAGATATGGCCTTAGAAGCGGTATATGAAGCATATGCCGATGCCGGTTTGGAAACGAAAGATATGGATGCCGCCTGGCTGGGGACTCTTTCTCCCGGGCTCACCGGTCTTGAAGGAGACGCCGGCGCTTCGCTGGCCGAACCCCTGAACTTTTATCCCCGCCCCGTGACCCGCGTCTCCGCTTACTGCTGCTCGGGGATGGAGGCGGTGCGGAATGCCGCCTTTGGGGTGGCCTCGGGGGAATACAAAATGGTCCTGGCTGTGGGCGTGGAAAAGATGCGCGAGGTTCCGCCGCGGGGTAGTTTGGTCGCCCGGCATATCCACGAGACCCACCCGGTCATCTCTAAGGGGAGAACAGCCCCGGGGATTTTTGCCCCCATCGCCACCCGATATTTTCACCAATATGGGTACAACAAAGAGACTCTGGCCAAAGTGGCCGTAAAGAATCATTACAACGGATCGTTGAATCCCAAGGCTCATTTCCGTTCTCCCATCACCGAAGATACGGTCTTAAAAGCCCCCATGGTGGTGGACCCTCTTGGCCTCTTTGACTGCTGCCCCACAACAGACGGGGCGGCCGCGGCTATCTTGACCACCCCGGAAATTGCTAAAGATCTGAAAAAAGATTACATCCTGATCAAAGGAATGGGCCTGGCCGTGACCTACGGGTACTTCAGCATGGCCTTCCAAGAAGACAATGATTTTCTGGGTTTCAAGTCCACGCGGGAGGCTGCGGCCACGGCCTATCGTCAAGCCGGTATTAAAGATCCCCGTAAAGAAATCCACGTCGCCGAGGTGCATGACTGTTTTACCATCACGGAGTTAGTGAATTATGAAGACTTAGGATTTTGTGGCCGCGGCGAAGGAGGAAAGATCATTGGGGAAGGGGTAACGGCATTGAATGGGGATCTTCCGGTTAACACCAGCGGAGGGCTGAAATCTTGCGGCCACCCAGTAGGGGCAACGGGTGTGCGCATGGTGGCGGACGTGGTCAACCAGATGCGGGGCCGTAGCGGAAAGCGCCAGGTGAAAAAAGCCGACTTTGGCCTCACCCATACCTTGGGAGGCCCAGGGTCGATCGCCTGCGTCTTTGTCCTGGGCCGACCATAAAAATGCCAAACCCATTAACCACAGAGAGCGCTGAGACCGCCGAGGTAAATATAAATAAAAAGAGGGCGGGCCATACAGTTGCCGGAATGGTATTTAAGAATAAAAAAAAATCTCTGTGCCCTCTGCGTGCTCTGCGGTAAATCATTATAACTGGATTGTATAGGAACACCGAGGGCACTGAAAAAACGCAGAGCGCATAGCGCTACGCGCCAAGATTTTTACCCCTTTCCCCTTGTGCCTAACGGTTTACGGTATTTTTACCTCTGGGTTCTCTGTGAACTCTGTGGCTATTTAATTAATCATGAAAGTCAAAAAAGTTTCTTGGAAGAGCGACGGGTTGAATATCAAAGGGGAAGTATATATCCCTGCCGGGCCAACCGGCCCCTTTCCGGGCCTGATCGTCTGCCATGGGATCCCGGCCAAAGTTAAAGAACCGGATGACCGGGGGTACCCTTTATTGGCCGAACGCTTCTGCCAGGAAGGTTTTGCAGTCCTGATCTTCAATTTCCGCGGAGCCGGGTTGAGCGAAGGAAATTTTGACCTTTTGGGATGGACCCGGGATTTGGAAGGAGCTTTAGATTATTTTATCCATCGCCCGGAAGTAGACCCAACGCGGATCTTCCTCGTGGGCTTCAGTGGAGGAGGAGCTGTATCCATCTACGTGGCTGCTCAACGAAAAGAAGTTGCGGCCCTGGTCTCATGCGCTTCTCCGGCTGAGTTCCGGGACCTGATCACGGGCAAAAGCCTGGTAGACTTTTTGAGCCATTGCCGGGATGTGGGGATCATCAGAGATGCCAATTTCCCACTTTCGCTTAAAGACTGGAAGGATGGGTTTCGGACCGTGAAGCCTTTAAAATGGATTGGTCGGATTCCTCCCCGGCCATTGCTCATTATTCACGGCACGGAAGATGACGTTGTCAACATAAATCATGCCAGAAAACTTTATGACAAGGTTCGGGGAGAAGCAGACCTTTTTCTCATCGAGGGGGCCGGTCATCGGTTGCGCGTGGAGGAACGAGCCATGCAAAAAGCCATGGAATGGCTGAGAAAGATAGCGTTCAGCAATCAGCAAAAAAATTTCATTAATGGATTTGCTTACCGCTGATCGATGAAAACTTAGAGGAGTGCCCATGCCCATTAAGGAAAGTTATGAAAAAGCCCTGAGGCGGGCGGTGGAAACCGCGCCGTATTACCAACTCCTGCAGATTACCCTGGACCAGATCGATGAAGGTTTTGCCCGGTTCCGCATGCCCTTCAGGAAAGAATTGACCCAAGCCTATGGCGTCGTTCACGGGGGAGCGATTACTTCACTGGCCGATACGGCGGTGGCCTTTGCCCTTATGACGATGATCCAACCCGGGGAAAGAGTGACTACTGCCGAGTTTAAAATCAATTTTCTTTCCTCCGTCCACAGCGGAGAGATGATCGGGGAAGCTCGGATCGTCAACAAAGGAAGAAGGCTGGTGATGGCAGATATGGAGGTGAAAAAGGAAGACGGGCAACTGATAGCCAAAGGGATGGGCACCTACATGATCTTGAACTCTCCCAAAACTTTTGAGGAATGAATGGCCAACAGTAACAACAAAAAAAGATGGAAGACACTGTTTTGGTATGGCCTGTTACTCCTTTCTATCTGCCTTTTACTCTATTATTACCGGGAATCGTACCAGTGCTTTCGTGAGATTATACGCTTCTTTTCCAACAAAGAGAAGGTTGCTGCTTTAGTTGTTTCTTTCGGATCTTACGCCCCTTTAACTTTCATCGGGCTACAAATCCTGCAGGTCCTTTTTGCCCCCATCCCCGGAGAGCTTACCGGCTTCATCGGGGGATACCTTTTCGGAATCGGCCTGGGGTTTACCTACTCTACGATAGGCCTTACTTGCGGTTCGCTGTTTGCTTTCTTGATTTCCCGCCGCCTGGGGATGCCATTTGTCCGCCGTTTCGTGGGGCAAGAACTCATGGGGAAATTTGATTACCTCATGGAACATCAAGGGGCCTTTTTTTCCTTCATTTTTTTCCTCATTCCAGGGTTGCCCAAAGACTATTTCTGTTACCTGCTGGGTTTAAGCCCCATGCACGTTCTTACCTTTTTTATTATCTCCACGATCGGAAGAATACCAGGAACGCTTCTGCTATGTCTACAAGGGCAGGCAGTGAGGTCGGAAAATTACCGAGGATTCTTCGTTATCTTAGGAATAGCACTCTTTTTCATTGTTCTGACGATAATTTATCGGGATCGAATCGAGGGCTGGGTGAAACATCAAAAAAGCGCCCCAAAAACTCCAGGAAAATGATGTACCTCCCTTTAGGCCTTAAGTAAAGCGATCACCTGGCCTAAATCAGAAACCCGCTCCAGACCAAAAAGGAGGCTAAGCAACTCTTCATATTTTTCGGAGGGCAACGTCAGCGAACAGAGCTCACGAAATTTTTGGGTTACTTCGTCTTTACTCATCGGATTCTTCGGATTCCCTTTTGGATAAATGACCTCTTGCCGCAGCCGGCCTTTGTTTACGGTCTCAATTTCCGTTATCGAGGCCAAAGTCCCGGGGTAGCGTTCATTCAGGGAACGATCATCGTCGACTTCCACTTTTTTCATAAACTCGCGAATCGATGGGTCCTTCAGCTTCTCCTCCGTGAATTGCCCCAGCGAAACTTTCTTCTCCGACACCGCCAGGGCGATACAAAAGGGAATACTTAAACGGGCTGCCAGAGGAGTCCCGGGATTGTAATTCTTCCCTTGGTCTTTCGCCGTCTCGGAAATGCGCAGGTGGATCCTCTTGACATCCGAGGCATTGAGGGAATTCTTCTTCATCACCTCCGACACTGCCTGGATCGATGAATGGCTGCAAAGGATCGTCGGAAAAGCTTTGAGACTATTGGAGGTAATCTCATAGGAAGACCCTAAGCCTTCCGTGATTTTTTCGATTTTGGGGTCCTCAGAAAAAGCCCGGCAAAACCCCGTAGGATATTCCAGAAGACCCTTCGGACCAGTCGCTCCTTTCTGTCCCAAGAGGGCCAGCATGATCCCGCGCATGGCCGCGAATCCCGGGTGCAGGCTTTTGGAAAAATCCCCTTTATCGATGCAATAACGCAGGCCCGCGGCCTCATCTGCAGCCAGACCCAAAATTTGTTCCGTTTGAGCCGCATCCAGATTCAACAACTTACACGCGGCGGCAGCTGAAGCCAAAGAACCAAAAGTGCTGGTCGGGTGCCAATAGCGGTAATGGCTGGGCATCATGGACCGGCCTACCCGAGCCCCCACCTCAAAACCCACAACGAAGGCATTAATGAGGGAGGAGCCATCGACCTTCAACCGTTCCCCCAAAGCAAAGACGGTGGGTACCAGGCAAGAGCCGAAATGGGCAATGGAACCCATGTGGGTATCATCAAAATCAATGGTATGGATCATGGTCCCATTGGCCAGGGCCGCGAGGGGGGCGGAAGTTCGGAACCCATCCAGAAAGACTGTGGCCTCGGACCGCCCTCCCAGGTCCTTAACCAACTCAAGGATCCAGCGGCACTCTTCTTTAGCGGTTGTGTACCCGGCGATACCACAACCCAGGGTATCGGCAATGGTATGTTTGGCCAGTTCAACAACTCCAACAGGTAAATCCGCATACTGATGCCCAGCAACAAATTGGGCCAATCGTTCGCTGGTCTTCATTTGCCCTCTTTCCCCTCCTTAGCCCAATTTTTCGATATGAAAGCTTTCATTATCTTGCCCTTCTTTTTTTAATAAAGAGTTGCCCACGGGGTGGGCCGATGCAGATTTTTCTGTTCTATTTCCCTGTAACTTCACCCGACGGAGTTAGGCTGCTCTGGCATAGACTCTTTTTATTTTTTCAATCGTAGCTTGGTTGCTGGTGACGATGGGCATGCGGAAATGCCTTTGCAATAGCGGCATGGCTTCCCAAGCCCGAAAATTCGTACAGGAAAGGAATAGGGCTTCCGCGTTTGCAGAAATGGAGCTTTTTAGGGCAAAGGCAACAATCTCCTCCGGCCCAGGAGTAGCCAACTCAAAATTCACGGTAATGCCCATTCCCTCGATCGAAAGGACCTGAAACCCCATCCCTTCCAGGCTGATCCGGATCGATTGATTGAGCTCCGTAGAATAAGGGGTCAAAACCGCGAGCTTCTTGGCCTGGATCCGCTTCAGTTCCTCTGCCACTGGCGTCAGAATGTCCAACACCGGACAGCCTACAATCGTTCCGATTTGCCTGTTGATCTCCTGGGGAAAATTGGAGCCAGATAGCGCCCCGGCCGAGGTGCAGCCAAAGACCACAAGATGAGGATGTAATGTCTTCAATAGATTGGCCGCCCTCGGCACTTCTTCGGAAAGCATCCTCCTCTCTCCTTCCGGGGTCGTCTCCTCTAAGTACATTCTGGCGGGATGGATCGTTATCGGAGCTGAAAGGCTCCGGTAAAGGTCCACTTCCATTATTGTGTTAGAGGAAGGGACCAACAGGCCAACCCTGAATGTTTTTTCCATGGCTACGCTCCGTCCTCATTTTTTCAGCCAAAGGTTAATCCAGACCCAGCAGCTTGGCTGGATTCTTGCGCACCATGATGTCGATCTCTTCGCGGGTAATTCCCTGATTGATCAACCCGAGGATGAACATTCGCAACCCCTCAACCGGCGAGGGGTTGAAGACTTGGCCAAAGTCTGTGGCCAGCACGCACCGCTCAGGCCCGGCCTTGCGGATCACCTCGATGATATCTTTTAGGCGGGCGTTGAAGAACATGGGGGTCGTTGGCAGAAAGCAGTGCTCCAGGTAGGCTCCCTTTCTGGCAAACTCCACCTGAACCTCCAGGGAAAGGTCTGGAACCTCGTTATGCGGGTGAGTGACCAGGATCTTCTTCACCCCCCGTCGGAAGGCTTCGTCGATCAATATCCGACTTTCTTCCGCTGAGCAATGAGAAGTTCCCAGGATGATATTGGCCTCTGCGATCATGTCGAGGATCTCTTTAACCGCCGGCAGCAACTTTCCCTCCTGATCAAGAATGGTGATTCCTTTCTCCGGCCACTTCACCCTTCCCGGCATGGTGCCGTAAGTTCCCTTGAAATGGCGGATATGGGCATCGGAGAAGATGGAGGGCATCCAGACCTCTTTCCCTCCGAACGCTATGGCCACTTCCACGGCGCTGGGGTTAAGCCCGCCCACAGCAGGATTGAGAACGACTCCCCCAAAGGTGTGGATGCCAGGAACTGCTTTGCTTACGTAGTGCATCCGCGTAGCGTTAATTCCGTAGTGGGCTTTGGAGAGCACCGCCTTCATGCCGGCTTCCCGTGCGTCCCTGGCAATCTCCACTTCATCCAGCAGCCGATCATGCAGGTCAGGTGTAGCGTGAAAATGAAGATCAATCGCCCCTTCTAAAACTTCCATCCGCTTATCCATCGTCTTTACCCCCTTTTCCTTCCTTTGATCATTGCGGCCACGGTTTGAGTCACCACTTCGTTCTGGGGCATCGTTCCGATACTGATGCGCACGTATTCCGGATGGAAATCCCCCCGGATCATGATACCCCCGCGCCGGCAGAGCTCTTCGGTGAATTCTTCGGCGGTGAACCCGAAATCAGACACCCTTGCCGTTACATAGTTCCCCTGGGGGGCATCGACCATCTCCAGTCCCAGACGGCCCAGCTCCCGGTGGAGGTATTCTCTCCCTTTGCGCACGACTTCCAGGGTTCGCTGCAGATGTTCTTTATCTTTCAAGGCCGCCACTCCGGCGCTTTGAGCCAGCATCCCCGTCCCCCATTTGGGCTTCGCCTTGGAAAGGTAAGCGATCGCGTGGGCTGGGCCAACGCAGTACCCCAGACGAACATCGGCCAAGCCAAAGGCCTTGGAGAATGTCCTGGTGACCAATAGGTTGATTCCTTCTCCCATTTCGTAGAAGAACTCCAGGGCGGAAGTGTGGGGATCGGCAAACTCGACGTAGGCCTCATCGGAAACCACAATGGCCTTCACGGCCTCAGCCGCCTGCAGAATCTCTTTGAGGTCTTTCAGAGAAACCAGCTTGCTGGTGGGATTATTCGGACGGGTGATAAAAACCACTCGGCTCCTTTGGGTAAGGGCCTTTTTGAGCTTGACCACATCCAGGTCAAAATTTTCTTCCAGAGACACCTTCACCGGTGTCCGCCCCCGGGCCAAGGTGTTTTCCTCGTAGAAGAGTCCAAAGGCAGGGGAGGTAAAAACGACTTCGTCTTTGGGGGCTGAGAAGACCTCGATGATATGCATCATCAAGGAAGACGACCCCGGGCCCACCACGATGTTCTCCGGCCGCATGTTGACATATTGGGCGAGAGCCCCCCGCAACTCCCGTGCCTCCGCATCCGGATAAAGGCTGGCTTCACCCGCCATCTCGATGATCCTGGCTTTAGCCAAAGGAGGAACCCCCAAGGGATTTTCGTTGGAAGAAAGCTTGATCACCCTGGCAGGGTCCATCTCGTACTTGGCGGCAATGTCCTTGGTCATCGGGCCTGGAAGGTAGGGTACGATTTTATTTAACTGCGGATTCACGATTTCTTCAAAGACCGATTTTTTGCTCATCTAATTACCTCCTGAAGAAGCGGTCAGCTATCAGCAGTCAGCCCCCAGCCAGATAATGATTTTATTTTTTTGTTTTGGCTGATCGCTTAATGCTGACTGCTTTTTAATCTTCAAATTACTTTCTCCCGCCGGAAGCCTTCGATGGCCTCGGCAGAATATCCCAGTTCCTGTAAAATTTCCTTGGTATGCTGCCCCAAAGATGGAGCGAGGCTGGTAATTTTTCCGGGAGTCTCGGAAAGTTTAATGGGGATGCCGATCTGCTTCAGCTGGCCGGCCTGGGGATGTTCCACGTCGACAATCATCTGCCGATGCCGAATCTGCGGATCTTCCAATGTCTCCCCCATGTTTTTGACCGGCCCTAAGCAAACGTCCTGCCCATGAAAAAAGGCTACCCATTCATCGCGGGTCTTTTGGCGAAAGGTCTTTTTTAAAAAGTTGTAAACCTCTTGACCTTTTTCCCCTTCGGCCCTTTGATGATCAATAAAATCCTCCCGCCCTAATGCCCGGCAGAGATTGGCCCAAAAATGGGGTTCTAAGGGCCCAACGGTGATGGCCTTTCCATCCTGGGTCTCGTAGAGGGCGTAACATGGGATGTTTCCGGCCAGCCAGAACTTTCCTCTCTCGGGCGCAGCGCCTGTGGCCAGATACTCGGCCAAGGGAGCGTGCTGAAAGCCCATCACCCCATCGAGCATGGAGATGTCCACAAACTGGCCTTTCCCCGTCCTCTGAACAGCCATCAAGGCCAGCAAAATTCCTACGGCAGCCATAAGTCCCCCTGCAGAATAATCGGCGATGGGTACGGAGGGTAAGGAAGGGGGCCGGTCTTCGTACCCCACCAGGTCTAAGATACCACTGTAACCCAGGTAGTTGATGTCGTGGCCGGCAAGCAGCCGGTAGGGACCATCCTGGCCATATCCGGAGATGGAACAATAAACCATTTGCGAGTTGACTTCTTTCACTCGGGAATAGTCAATTCCCAAGCGTTCCACTACACCCGGGCGAAATCCTTCCACCACTACTTGGGAGGACCTGGCTAAAGCAAAAAAAATCTCCTTTCCCGCAGGGGTCTTAAGGTTTAAAGTAAGGCTCTTCTTATTCCGGTTGAGGTCAAGAAAACGAAGGCCCAGCCCTTTAATCGCCGGCTCCTCGTGCCGAAACCAATCGCCCCCTTCCGG
>JAURYC010000318.1 GCA_030654105.1 Deltaproteobacteria bacterium | reverse complement strand
GATAAAAAGAAGGTCCAGGTGAGTAAGGTCTAAGTCTTTCAGGGCTTCCTGGACCATATTGCTGTCAAGATGGCAGGCTCCTCCCGTGTTGATCTGGACCACCGGGGCTCCGGTCTGGCCGATCCGTTCGGCATCATAGGTAGACTGGATATCCCCTTCCACCACCCCGACGCGGAAATCCCCTTTTAAAGACTGGATGGTTTTCTCCAGGAGAGAAGTCTTGCCGGCTCCGGGAGAACTCATGAGGTTGATAACCAGCACCCGATTTTGAGAAAACTGCCGGCGGTTTTCCTCAGCCAGGCGCTGGTTTGCCTCCATGATGTTTTTAACGACCGAGATCTTCACCGAGTCCCTCAAAAGGTAGTTCGGAGTTAAGAGTTCGGAGTAGGGTTTTTCCCACTTACCTCTCCCCAATCGCCGCCTTTTTTCTTATTCCGCAATCCACATTCCGAATTCCGCATTCGATTCATCGTACTTCAACGAAAAGTCCCTCGGGGCGTGTATACCCTTCTTCTTGGGCCAAATGGTCTAAGTGCAGGGTCAGGTAATCCTCAACTTCCCAATTCAGGTCCTCTACCCTTTCCCGGACATCAACGGTCTTGAGATAACGCTGGCACAATAGACAAATGTCTACTCGATTACCCGCTTCTCCTTCCACCTGGAAATAGGTGAGCTTTTCCTGGTCCTCATTCAGGCAGTAAGGGCATTTCATGCGGGGAAAATCCCATTCCATGGCGCAGAGCGGGCAATGAAGAATCCGTTTCCCTTCTTCCCGGATTTCCCCCATGCCCGGATATCCCCCGCAAAAAGGGCAATACCCATGAGCCCAAGAAAATTCTTTCTGCTCCTTCCGCCAGTATTCCGCATAAATTTCGAAGGCCGGTTTAAGGGATTGGAGAACGAAAAAAAACAACAGGCTTCCTTCTTCGCCGATTTCTTCCCCAAGGCGATCTTCCGTCAGGCGGTCTAATAGAAAACGCTTCAAAAAAGGAGTAAACTCAAAACCTTTTTCGGTGATGGAGTTCCTTAAAGCATCGTACTTTTTGGGGTTTTGTTCCTTAAGGATTCCCAAAAGGCGCTGAAAATATTCTTGAATTTGAGCTTGATCCAGGGGGATTTCACCTGGCCGAAAATAAGGGAATCCCTCCTGCATATGGATTCGCAGTTTAATGGGATCCATAGGGCTTGGTAAAAAAGCCCATTGCTTCTTCATTTGCTGCTTCACGACGATAAGTCTCTCGGCCAACTCCAGAACTTCACGGTAATTGGGCCTCTTTTCCTTCTGCCGGCGGAGCTTTTGCAAGTTCGTATCCATAAAGTAATATCCTTCTGGGACGCAGATGAACGCAGATAATCAGGATTAAAGACTTTAAGACGTAAGAGCCAAATTTTAAAAAAATTTAAATCTGTATTTATCTGCGCCAATCTGCGTCCTGATTTATTCGGGGCTATTTTACAGCACTTCTTTAAGCGAGTCCAGGAAGAAACAACACACCATTGCGGATTGAAGATTTCAGATTGGAAAAAAACTGAAAAATCTGCAATCCGAAATCTGCGATCTGAAATCTAAAATGGTCTGCCATCGAAAATCTGCAATCTACAATTAAAGAGGCTTACCCTGAAATTCAGAGTAAGCCTCTTTTGTCAGATTTACCTCAATTTTTAAACTGACCGCCTACCGGCTTCCACGTCCCGCAGCCATTTGGGGCGGTGCTTCTTCGCCCAGCCCTTGGTCACAAATCCGTGGCCCATGACCTGGAAGGTTCCGGGGTTACCGTAGGTCCCCAGGTAAAAATGGATGACCAAAAACCCGCCCAGGACCAAAACACCGAGGGCGTGCAAGACATAAAGCCAACGGGTCAACTCCGGGGGAAAGAAGGGGAACCACATGAAAATTCCTGTTCCCATCATGATGAACCAGAAGAGGAAAAGCACCATGAAGAACATTTTCTGGCCGGCGTTGAACTTTCCGGCCTCGGGCACTTTTTCCACTTCCCACAGATAGCCCCCCAAAACGCGGAACCACTTCTTATCGTCTTCGTCAAAATACAGCGTATCCTTCCCCCAGGCCACGAGGGCGAAGAGGAAGGCAACGCCAAAGATAATCCCGTCGATGTTGTGGAGCAACTTCATAATATAGTATCCGCCGGGAAAGAAATTGGCAATGAAAGAGAGGGAGTGGAACATCAACCCAAAGCCCGTGAGGAAGAGGAAAAGGCAACTCCCCGCCAGGATCCAGTGGACCACCCTTTCGAAAGCTGTGGAACTGAGGATTAAGTTCTTTGGTTTAGCCATGTTCACTCACCCCCTTCTTCAGGGCGCTTGGGCCCTTTAATGATGTAATGGAAGAATGTTCCCACCAGCGCAGCCCCAATGGCTAATACAGAAAGCGGTTTGAGGAAGTCTTTCCATAGATAAACCGAAACAGGTATCGATGGGTTGACCACCATTTTTTCGTACATGCGCACCTTCTCCGGTAGTACGTAGACCACATGCGTTCCCTGGACAAATTTATCCCCGTATACCGTGGCATCCCCACCCAGAGTTTTGGCGCGGGCATAGGCCTGGGCGATCATTTTGTCCTTAGAACCGAAAGTCACTGCTCCGGGGGCGCAGGTCTTAGCGCAGGCCGGAATTTGGCCCTGGCTGATCCGATCCCAGCAGAGCGTGCATTTATAGACCTTCTTTGTCGCCGGGTCAAACCGCGGGATTCCAAAGGGACAGACATTCACGCAGTACTCACAGCCGATACACTTCTCTTTGTCGATCACCACCGCCCCTTCCGGGGTTTTGAAAATACAACCCGGAACCGGGCATGCCCTCTGGCAGGCCGGGTCTGTACAGTGCATGCAATTGTCTTTGCGGAACAGCCAGCGCATCTCTCCATTCTTAGTGGGGAGCTCGGTATAGCGGACCAGGTTCCAGGTAGTTGGAGTCAGGTCAGGGGGGTTCTGATGGGTGCCCCGCTGCTGGGTTTTCTCTGCCGGAAGCTTGTTCCATTGCTTGCAAGCCACCTGGCAGCCCCGACAGGCTGTGCACTTGGAGACGTCGATGAGCATCACTTTTTCTTCCATCTCACTTCCCCCCTTTCTTCTCGACGTTCACCATGAAAGCTTTGGACTCCGGGATCATGGTGTTAGCATCTCCAATGGTGGGGGTCAGCAGGTTGGCGCTATCTCCTCCATCCGGCGGAGTGACCCACCCGAAGTGCCAGGGGATGCCCACCTGGTGCACGGTCTGGTCCGCAATCTTGAAGGGTTTGAAACGGTCGGTAACGATCGCCTTGGCATCGACTTCGCCACGGGCTGACTTAACCACCACTCGTTCCCCATTGCGGATGCCTTTATCCTTGGCCAGCTCTTTGGACATCTCCACAAACATCTGGGGCTCCAGCTCGATCAGCCAGGGAGTCCAACGGGTCATCACCCCCGTCTGCCAATGCTCGGTTACCCGGTAGGTCGTACAGACTAAGGGGAACCGCGGGTCGCAGGAAAGAAACTTGTCTGCCCCGGCACCGATACCCGACTCCCCAAAAATTTTGGCCGCCGGGTTGAACTTTTGCGAGGACATCAGGTTCTTTTCAATGGGGCACTCTAAGGGCTCGTAGTGTTCGGGGAAAGGCCCTTCGACCATTCCCAGCCCGAAGAGCCGGGCATGGCCTTCCGGTAACATAATGAAAGGATAGATCGCTCCAGGAGGTGGCGGCCCATCAGGCACATCTCCCTGCCATTTGGTTCCATCCCACCAGATTACAGCCCGCTTGGGATCCCAGGGTTTTCCTTCCCAGTTCACCGAGGCGCGATTGTAGATGATCCGGCGGTTGACCGGCCAGCACCAGGCCCAACCGGGGTATAGTCCGATGCCCGTTGGGTCGGCTTTGCCGCGGCGGGCGGCCATATTCCCCCCCTGGGTGTAAGAGGCGCAGTAGAGCCAGTTGCCGCAGGTGGTGGATCCATCGTCCTGGAGAAAAGCAAAGCTCCCCAGCTGCTCCCCGGCCTTGGCGATAATGGTCTTCACCTTGGTCTTCGGGTCTTCCACCTCGATGTCCTTAGCCGTATAGCCGTTGATCTCTTTGGCTACGTAGTGGGGATCGGGATGTTTGATCGTCCCATCTGGCCCTTTGGGGCCGTAGTTCCAGGAAAGGTTCAGGATGGGCTCGGGGAAAGTACCCCCTTTCTCCTTGTAAAGCTTGCGAACTTTAATACAGAGCTCGTGCATAATATCCAGGTCTGATTTAGCCTGCCCCGGAGGATTAACCGCTTTATACCGCCACTGCATCCAGCGACCCGAGTTGGAGATAGACCCTTCCTTCTCAAAGGAAGCGGCGCAGGGCAGCATAAAGACTTCGGTCTTGATCTTGGAAGGGTCTTTCCCCGGGCCTTTCCAGAAGGATCCGGTCTCATTGTCGAAGAGATTCACGTTGACCATCCAATCCAGGTTCTCCATGGCTTTACGCACCTTGCCGGCATTGGCGCCGGAGCAAGCCGGGTTTTGGCCCCAGGCGAAGAAGCCTTTGAACTTACCCTTGGCCATCTGGTCAAAGAGCATGAGCCAGGAGGCATTCTGCGTATCGTCAAGTTTGGGCAGCCAGGTGTACCCGAAGTCGTTTTCCGGGGTGGCGTTGGCGCCGTACATGGCTTTTAGGAAGCTGATGATGTACTTGGGCCGGTTCTTCCACCAGTTGAAACTCTTAGGATCTTTGGTTTGAGGTGTATACTTTTCGTTGTAATCTTTCAGCATCTTATCCGAGGCTCGGGGCGCGGGGTTGTACCCGGTCAGGATATGGAAGAGCAGCCCGTGGTCCGTGGAGCCCTGGACGTTGGACTCTCCCCGCAGGGCGTTGACCCCCCCACCGGCCATTCCCATATTGCCGAGGAGCAATTGAATGATGGACATGGTGCGAATATTCTGCGTTCCCACCGTGTGCTGGGTCCAGCCCATGGCATACATGATGGTTCCCACTTTATCCGGCTTGCTGGTTTCGGTGTAAGCCTTATAGACCTTCAACAGGTCATCCTTGGGAGTCCCGGTGATCTTGGAAACGATATCCAGATTGTAACGGGAATAGTGCTTCTTCAGCAGCTGGAAGACGCTATTGGGATTCTGCAGAGTTTTATCCATCTTGGGAATCCCATTGGCGTCCACCTGATACTTCCAGGTGGCCTTGTCATACTTCCGTCCTTTGGCATCATAACCACTGAAAAGCCCGTCCTTGAAATCGAACTTTTCGTCGATCAGGAAGGAGGCGTTGGTGTACTCCACCACGTACTCCTTCTGGATCAGGTCGTTTTCCTGGATATACTTGATCATCCCGCCCAGGAAGGCGATGTCCGTGCCCGAACGCAGGCGGGCGAAAATATGGGCTTTGGCTGAAGTGTTGGTGAAGCGCGGGTCCACGCTGATCAGCTTGGCCCCTCGATCCATGGCCTTGTTAATCCATTTGAAAGAAATGGGATGATTGGACGCGGCGTTTGACCCCATGATCAGGATCACGTCCGCGTTCTGAAGATCGTTCCAGTGATTGGTCATCGCTCCCCGTCCGAACGACTCTCCCAGAGCCGCTACCGTGGGGGAGTGTCATATCCTTGCCTGGTGCTCGATGTACACCAGGCCCAGACCGCGGAGGAATTTTTGGTAGACGTAGCATTCTTCGTTATCCAGGGCCGCGCTGCCCACCGAGGCGATAGCATCGGTACGGTTGACCACCTCGCCTTTTTCGTTCTTCTGCATGAAGGAGGCATCGCGGTCTCTCTTGATATTCTCAGCAATTTTGTCCAGAGCCCATTCCCAGGTGACTTCCTTCCACTCTTTGGTGTTCGGAGCCCGGTATAAAGGCTTAGTCAAGCGATTGGCATTATCCGATAGCTGGTAGAGCGAAGATCCTTTGGGGCATAGGGAACCCTGGTTGATAGGATGGTCGGGATCTCCCTCCGTATTCACAACTTGGCCGTCTTGGGTATGCACGATAATCCCGCACCCGACGGCGCAGTAAGGACAGATGGTCGTGGTCTCTTTGGTGTACTTGATTTTCTGGGGTTTTGCCTGGGCTACTCGGGGCATTCCTTCAAGACCCAAGCCACCGGCCAGTGCCGTTGCCCCAGAGATCTTCAAGAAACCCCTTCTGGTGACATCCATATTTTTTTCCTTCCTCCTTTCTTAAGCGATCAAAATCTTCCTCTTGGTTCCTGTCCTTTTTACCCCCTTTCCTTTTATTATTTAAGGGCGTCCCGCTTCATGACATGCGTTACGGTCATTGCCGGATCTCTCAGTTCTCGCAGACAGTCGCCGCAGATCGAGACATCCGTCGAGACCAGGGTAAACGGCTGACGACCAGCCTGATCAGTGCTCTTGTGGATGGAAAAATCGGAAAAACCGTGAAAGGGATGGGGATTAACGGAAACTTCGGTTATCTGCGAGAGCGGCGGCGCTTCATTTTTAAGTCTCCGGATGAACTCTGAGATTCCTGTTCCCTCGACGTCGATAAAGACGCCCTCGCTCGTGTTGGTCACATATCCTTTGAGATCGAGTGACCCTGCAAGGTTATAGACAAAGGGCCTGAAGCCGACACCCTGCACGATGCCTTTGACTATGATCTGAGCCCGGAGAGCCATTTGGCCCATCTGTCTATCCCGACCCCGTGGTGCAGGAGACCTCGAAGATGTTCAATTTTGGATTGAGACCCAGCGAGTCGTTCCTCACCTTTGTAATGTCCGTATTCATGTACGGCAGAAGATCGATCTTGTTCAGTACCAGGGCTTTTGATTCGCGGAACATGAGCGGATACTTGAGCGGCTTATCATGACCCTCGGCTACGGAGAGTACCATCATCTTCATGTGTTCGCCGACGTTGAACTCGGCCGGGCAGACGAGGTTCCCCACGTTCTCGATGATAAGCACGTCCAGTTCTTTAAGCGGAAGTTCAGAGAGCACTTCGCTGATCATATTTGCATCAAGATGACATGCTCCCCCGGTGTTGATTTGCACAACAGGAACGTCGAGGGCGCCGATGCGCTCAGCGTCATCGCTCCCGACGATGTCCCCTTCGATCACGCCGATCTTCAGATGCGGCTTGAGGGCTTGAATGGTTTTTTCGAGAAGCGTGGTCTTGCCTGCGCCGGGAGCGCCCATGAGGTTAACGACATATACACCCGCATCTGCGAATCGCTTTCTGTTCTCTTCGGCGATACGGTCATTCGCCTCAAGTATGCGAGTTACCACTTTCACCTTCATACGTTTGCCTCCATATGAACAATCTCCATCTCTCGGCCGCTGGTGATCTCAAAGGATTTAGAACCGCAATGGGGACAGGCAAACATGAACTGAGCGCCTTCCGCAGCGTTAAATGCTTTTTTGCAGTCGTTGCAGGTACCGCCGACGGAAACAGACTCAATCTCGAGTTTCGCGTTGTTGGCTATCGAATCGATTTTCGCAGCATCGAAGGCGAAGACCAGGGCATCGGGGAGGATGCCGGCTGCCTTTCCGATCCGGACCCTGATCGAGTCCACGGAGTTATAGCCCTCCTCCAAGCATTTGGACTGTACGATATCAAGAATACTGAGGGCAATGGATGCTTCGTGCATGATTTCTCCTGATTCGACTCGTTCTTTCTCAATCTTTTTAATCGCGAAACCTGCATGAACAAGGACATAGTCCCCTATCCGAGGTTCCTCCGGCAGAAGCATGAGGCTCACCTGCCTGCGAGCGCCGTATACATCAATCGTAGCGATAAGATCATCCATACTGATAACACGTGCGGGAATGGCGAGACACATTGATCGTTCCTATCTTGCAATCGAATAAATAAGATCACTTAAAATAATGCTGATCTTTTATCCCACATATTGGATGTCATGTCAAGACCTGTATTGGACTATTTTTATGCGCCGGAAGGAGTGTTCCAAAAGGCCTGATCCCTCATGCTGGGAGAGCCTGTTCCTTTTTCAGTTCCTCGAATATCAACTCCACGACTTTCGGGATTACGGCCCTGACTTCATTGCTCAGTTCAAGAGACCATGAAGAAACATCTTTGGGTTGGACAGCGATGATGATGGTCTTCGGTTTTCCTCCCGTCATCTCTGCCATATGAAGAACATCGATAAGACTGATCTGGTGAAGCGAGAACTTCTGTTCGGACTTGAACTGCAGGTCATCAGGCGAGAATTTAAATATGGACCCAGGCGTATCACCGGCCTCAACCACGTCCACGACAATAAGAACGTCGATCTCTCGCAGCATAGGGATCAATTGGTGACTGACTGTTCCTGCCTCGAGCAATGTGATGTTTTCGGGGAATGCGGTATTCTTGAGGGCATTGATGACATGGACGCCAAAACCGTCATCGGTGAGCAGCAGATTTCCTACACCCAGAATTAAAACATTTCGGGGAGGCGCATTCACGCCTCCCCGTAGCTGTTCGTCAGAAACCATATTCGTTTAGTGTTTTTTGAGCTTAAAGCCTGTAAAGATAGAGGTGAAGGTATTATCTTTGTTCACCAGGGACGCCATAAGGCTCAAGTACACGTGGACAAGCACAAAGATTATAAATACCCACATCGTGAGGATGTGCCATATCCGCGTGTAAGACTCACCGCCGAGCATCGTGCTTACCCATCGGAAGCTGTCAGGCGCCGGAATGAACCCGAACAAATTCCCATGATAGACGGCAAGGCCCGTTAATGCCGAAAAGACTATCACAACGCCTAGAAACAAGTAGGCAAGCGCCTGCAGCGGGTTGTACTTCCGATAGTCCTTATGCGATTTGTTGATGAAAAGATAGTAGCTGAGAATATCCGGAACGTTCTTTATGTTCTGGATAATCCCAAAATCCTTCCAGTCGCTGTCAAACGTCGAACGGAATGCCATATATACTCTCACCACGAGACCCAGTATGAGCGCATAGGCTGCAACGAAATGGAAAAACCGCATCCAGGCCATGATGAAGCTTTCCGGCCCCCCGGCTATAAACGGCCAGTGAATATAGAAGCCGGTGAAAATTAACACCACGATGGCTACGACCCTAGTCCAATGATCCAGGAGGTAGCCAAGGCTCCACTCCCGTACTTTTTCTTTTTCCATGGCATCCTCCTTTAACTGACTTTGAAATCCATGATCCGGTTCGATTCGGGATGGATCACATGCACAGTGCATGCAAGACACGGATCGAAGGAGTGGACCACGCGCAAGATTTCGAGCGGCTTCTCTGCATTCACAACCTTGGTGCCGATCAAGGCGTCTTCAATGGGCCCGCGTACGCCGCTGTCGTCACGAGGAGAGCAATTCCAGGTCGTCGGTACGACGCACTGGTAATTTTTGATTTTCTTCCCGTCCACGTCGATCCAGTGTCCGAGAGCGCCACGAGGCGCCTCCCAGAGGCCTATTCCCTGGGCCTTATCGGGGATAGTATACTCCTTGTAGACTGCTGCATTTCCCTTCTTGATGTTCTCGGCAATATCGAGACCCCATTGGAACATGGAGTCTGCCACCATCTTGCACTCCAACGCCCGCGCTGCGATCCTTCCGATGACACCAAGGAGTACCTCGGGTTTATTAGCATGCCCAATCGCGGCCAGGGTGCTGTTGATCATCTTTGTTGCCGTGGGCTGGCCTGAAGCATATGCCACGAGCATCCGGGCGAGTGCTCCGACTTCCATAGGTTTGTTCTTCAACCGGGGCGCCTTTGCCCAAGTGTATTTCTTGTTGGGATCGTATCCGCTATATTCGGGATCCGTTACCCCGACGCTCGGGTTGAGGGGCTTGGCGTTCTTATACCAACCGTGCATCGTATGCTCCATAACGTCCTCAGGCTTGGCCTCGTGAACTTTCGGGAAGTCCGAAGCGTATAACACACCCCTCGGAAGGAGCCGTTTCTTGGGATCAAACGATGCGTCCTCGAACCCGCCCCAGGAAAGGAAGTTAGCGGGCCCTTTCCCGACTGCTGCATAATCGAGATAGAACGGAGCAATGGCAAGGACATCAGTGATGAACACATTGTCAATCCAGTCCTGAAGCTCCTTCACGCGGTACAGGTAGTTCTTCAGGTCATCAACGGTCGGCACATGCGTAACGCCTCCCGGAGGGCTCGTCATGGTCATCGGCATCCTTCCGCCGAAGAGTGCACTGACCTGAGCAGCCTTTGCCTGCATCTCGAGCGCTTCGAGATAGTGCGCAACAGCAAGTAGGTTCACATCCGCCGGCAGCTTGTATGCCGGATGGCCCCAGTACGCATTTGCAAAGGGGCCGAGCTGACCGGATTCTACAAACGATTTAAGCTTCTTCTGGACTTTCTTAAGCGAGGCCTCTTTGGGCTGCGCCTTGAGTGCTGAGACGACATCAACGTAGTCAAGAGCATTCAAATGGTAGAACCAGAGGATATGGGAGTGAACAAACTGCGCACCTTCAATGATGTTCCTGATGATCCGGCCGTTGTCCGGCGGTTTCACCTTAAAGGCATCGTCCATGCTCATACTGGAGGCATGGCCGTGGGAGGTGGGACAGACACCGCAGATACGCTGAGTAATGTGCCAGGCATCCCTCGGGTCCCTGCCATGCAGAATGATCTCGAAGCCCCGAAACAATGTGCCGGTCGTCCATGCATCCTTTACTTTACCGCCTTCGATCTCAACGTCGATCTTCAGGTGTCCTTCAATTCTTGTAAGTGGGTCAATAGTAATCCTGGCCATTATTTTTCACCTCCGTTTTTTCCTTTGGTCCTGCCTGAAGCCGCTGTAATGGCGGCATGTATTGCTATGCCTGCAGCCGTTGCCACTGCTGCTACCGCGCCGAGTTTGTCAGCGCCTGCCTCAACACCGCCCAAACCAGGTATCTTGACGCCGGGAAGCGGCTCATAGAACCCGGCAAATTTATCCGTCCAGCCCCGCTCGGCGCAGCCGATGCAAGGACCTCCGGCTTTGATACACCAACTCGTCCGGGCGTTAAATTGTATCTTCGGGCATGCCGAATAGGTCATCGGTCCTTTGCAGCCCACCTTGTACAGGCAATATGAGAGGGCCTCTTCCTGAGACCCGAATTTTTCCACGAACCTGCCGGCGTCAAAGTGCGCCCGCCGTTCGCAGTTGTCGTGAATCGTCTGACCGTAGAACATTTTCGGCCTTCCGAAGCTGTCAAGTTCGGGGAGTTTCCCGAGGAGGAGGAAATTAACGACTACGCCGACGAGATATTCCGGGTTGACGGGACAGAGGTCAAGATTAATAATCGGCTTGGAAATGTTGACCTTTTTCAATGCCTCGGTGACACCGATAATCTGGGAAGGATTCGGCTTCGCTGCAGGTATGCCTCCGTCGGTGGCACAGCTGCCCATCGCGACGACGGCGACGGCGGGGCCTGCCATCTCCTTCAGGACATCGAGCATCTCTTTGCCTCCCATCATGCCGTGCCCTTTTTTGGTCGGGATACCCCCTTCAACGAGCAGAATGTAGCCGCCGGCCTTCTTGGACGTTGCGAGTATTTCCTCGACTTGCTTACCGGCAGCAGCCATGATGGTCTCGTTATAGTCGACGCTCAGGATATCCAGGATGACCTCGGCAGCGCTTGGGTAACTTGCCTTGATGAATGCCTCGGTACAGCCTGTATCGGACGCGAAGTTGAGCCATACCACGGGCTGTCTCTTAGAAGCTTTTTCCAGGGCTGCAGCGATTTTGGGGACGTATAATTCGGAGAGGCCTATGAGGGCAGCAGTTGCACCACAATACTTCAAAAAATCTCTACGTTTGATACCACGAAACTCCAATGCATCAAGAAACTGTTTACTTACTTCATCTTTCTTTCCCATAAACATCCTCCTTTTAAATTAACGAAAAAGTCAAAACGTAAACACGGCGGAATTGAATGAGATCGTGAAGCATGAAGCTGTACTTGGTGTTTTGTTTAGTGTTCTCTGAATG
>JAURYC010000317.1 GCA_030654105.1 Deltaproteobacteria bacterium | reverse complement strand
CAATAAAAGCGAGAGCGACAAGAACTTTAACCTCTCCGCCCAAGTTCCGCCAAAATGGGAAGTGAGTTTCAAGCCAGCTTATGAGCAAAAGCAGATTTCCAGCTTCCGGGTAAAAGGAAGCCAAAGTCAGACTGTGGCCGTTGAGGTTACCCCTCCGAAAGATGCCACCTCAGGTAACTTTCCTGTGACGGTCTGGATCACCTCCGGCGAGAAAAAAGCCGAGGCCAAACTCACCGTTATTCTTACGGGGATTTACAAGCTGGATGCCGGAACTCCCACCGGGCTTCTCTCCCTGGAGGCGATTGCCGGCAAACCGGCCATTATGTCCCTTTTTGTAAAGAACACCGGATCCGCCGTCAACCGCAACATTAGTTTCAGTTCCTTCAAGCCAGAAAACTGGAAGGTTGAATTCAAGCCTGAGAAGATTGATGCTCTGGAGCCCGGGGCGTTGAAACAGGTGGAGATCACCATCTCCGCCGCCGGTCAGGCCTTGGTTGGAGATTATTCGGTGGGCCTTTCCGTTGATGGAGAGAAGGGCAGCAGCAAGACGGTGGAGATACGGGTGTCCGTAAAAACCTCGGCAGCCTGGGGCTGGATCGGCATCATTATTATTGTGTTGGTCATCGCCGGCTTAGGAGGGTTATTCTACTGGCTGGGGAGGCGGTAAGATGAACGGGCGGAATGTCATCGAAACCCAGGAGCTGACCAAGGTATACGGGGAGCAGGTCGCCGTAGACCACCTGAACCTCAAGATTAACGAGGGAGAGGTGTTCGGGTTCCTGGGGCCGAACGGCGCCGGTAAAACAACCACTTTGCTCATGCTCTTAGGACTCAGTGAACCTACCTCCGGGAAGGCCTGGGTTTGCGGCTTTGACCCCACCCGCGAACCACTGAAGGTAAAAAGGTTGGTGGGCTACCTGGCAGAAAATGTCGGGTTCTATGACGATATGAATGCCGTCCAGAACTTACTGTTCATTAGCCGGCTGAACGGAATTCCTGATGACCTGGCCAGCAACAAGATCAAGGAACTTTTGAAGATTGTTGACCTCGAAGTGGACCCCAAAAAGAAAGTAGGGGAATACTCCCGCGGCATGAGGCAGCGCTTAGGAATTGCCGAGGTCCTTCTGAAAGATCCTCAGGTAGTTTTCCTGGATGAGCCCACGCTGGGGCTCGATCCTGACGGGTCGATCCAGATGCTGGAGTTGATTCGATCCCTCAGCCAGGATAAAAAAATTACGGTCTTTTTCTGTTCCCACCTCTTAGATCAAGTTCAGAAAATTAGCCACCGGGTGGGGATTATGATCAAGGGTCACTTGGTGGCCGTTGGCCGGATCGAAGACCTGGCTAAAGAAAAATTCGGGGTAGGGCCGGAGAGTTATACCCTGGAAGAGGTCTACATGAAGTATTTCAAGGAGGGTTAGTCGTGAAGGGAATACTTACCATATGCCGCAAGGAATTGGCGGATCACTTCAGCAGCACCCGCTTCATCCTGCTTTTTTATTTGATTCTGATGGTCAGCCTGGTAACGGCTTTCATCGTTGGATCGGGACTGCGGGACGAGCTGAAAGATGTGGCCAAACCCACCTTTGTTTTTTTGATGCTTTTTACATCTCCCGGGAAGCTTTTTTCCCTGATTCAGTTCATCGCCATCTTTGGCCCCCTTTTGGGGATTGTTCTGGGATTTGATTCCATCAACCGGGAGCGAAGCGCACGCACGCTCAGTAAACTGATCTCCCAGCCGATCTACCGGGATGCGGTCATTAACGGAAAGTTCCTGGCAGGGTTGATCACCATTGTCATCATGTTAGTATCGATCGTTTTGATGATTTCCGGCCTCGGCCTGCTGCTCATCGGGGTGGTTCCTGGACCGGAGGAAATTTTGCGTTTACTCGTCTACTTAGTGATCAGCATTTTCTATATCGGTTTCTGGCTGGGAATTTCCATTCTGTTTTCCGTGGGATTCCGCAGTGTGGCCACTTCGGCTCTGGCTGCCATTGCCTGCTGGATTTTCTTCTCCTTTTTCGTAGCGATGGGGGCCAGTGTGATAGCCGATGCGATTTCCCCCGTCGATCAGACCCGGGCGGCTGCTAACCCTGAATTACTGATTCAGAATGAACAGACCCGAAAAATTCTTTCTTTATTTTCACCGATGAGTCTTTACAGCGAGAGCACGACCATCATTCTGGACCCCCTGAGGAAAACCACTCAATCGATACTCCTGATGGGGCCTATGGAGCGGTTATCGATTTCCCGTTTTCAGAGCCCCCTCCCCTTGATCCAAAGTATTTACATTGTCTTTCCCCACCTCATTTCTTTGATCGCCATCACCATGGTCTTCTTTGCCATAACCTATGCTGTTTTCATGCGCCAGGAGGTTAGGTCTACTTAATATAAGCGCATTAATTTTTTTACCCCCATTCGACTTCCCCTCCCCCGCCTGGATTAACGGCCCCCTTCCTGGGTGATTCCTGCCAGAACCCAGTTCTTCTCCCCAACATTGCGGGTGAAGGTCCAGTATTCAACGAATTTCACCGGATCGGAAGAGCTTCCGGAGACGACCTGGCCGCTCTTTTCATCCACCACGTAGTCTAACAGGTTGGCGTAAATTCTTACCGAAATATAATCTTCTCCCCGTTCCTGTCCGGCCTCGACAATCTCCACCTCGCGCACAGCAATATTTTCCAATTTGTTCATCTGTTTCTTGGCGATGAGTTCCTCCAGGTCCCGCCCTAAAATGCCCAGCATCTCCTGAGTCAGAAGATGGCGAACCCCATTCAGGTCGCGGCGGGTCCAGCCGCCCTGGATTTTGAAGAAAATATCCTCGACCACATCTTTAAAATTCTTTTCATTAAAAGAGGGGTCCATGGCTTTAATATGGCGGAGCCCCTCGGACGCTGGCACTCCGGCGGAATCCGTGGCCGGGGACGGAGTAAAGACTGGCCCCGGGGAAGGGACCGGATAGGAGTAAGGCGAAGGGCCCGCTCCTGCGGTGCTCATCTGCATGGTCCCTCGGGAGCGGAAGCGCTTCACCACAAAGTAAATAATCCCGAGGATGACCAGGATAAGCAAGATATCACTAAAACCAAAACCGCCGCCTCCCTCGCCGGTTCCGGCAAAGCCCAGACTGCGGAACAGCATCCCCCCTAAAAGCCCTCCGACCACGCCACCGGCCAACCCGGAGAGGAAACTCCTGCCAGCCCCGGAAGGAGGCACGGAAGGTTGGGCCTGCTGATATTCCCTCGGCTGGGCAGGGGGTGTGGGGCTTGGGCTCCGCTGAGAAGACCCTCCTGAGCTGTACCCACGGCTTCCGGAAGACCTACCACCTCCGGCCCGGGCAAAGACTTCGGAATCCAATCCGAGCCAGATGAGAAAGAGAAAAGTAAATATTATACTCACCAGCGCGCGGCGACGATGAAAAATTCTTGTCATACTCAATCCTCCCTTGATTTTAACGATCTAAAATTTATGTTATTATGCCCTATACCCTTCGGAATTACAAGTAAGAAATGCAAGAAATTATGGGTGGGGAAAAATCATTTATTTTC
>JAURYC010000316.1 GCA_030654105.1 Deltaproteobacteria bacterium | reverse complement strand
TTCTTCCTTCCCCGCCCTATTCAATCGAAATCAGGATGGGCACTTCATTCCTGAAGTTCTCTATGGCCGAATTCTTTTCCCAGGTGGACAAAGTCCCCTTGAAGACCGCCAAGGGGACTCCGTTTCGCCGGAGCAACTCCGTCAGGTAATCAATGCTCTTAATGAACTGGGTGAAAATGACTATTTTCTCTGAAGGGTTACTTTGAACGATATCCATAAGTGCTTTTCCTTTAGAACCATCATGCAACCCGTGGATCCATTCCATGACCTCCTGCTTGTGGTGGTCGTGGGGCAGGCGAAGGAGGCTTTCTCTCAAGGCACTCGGACTGCTGCCGGCCTCCCGCAACAGGAGAGTGACCGTCTGCCGGTTCAACCCGGCGCTGCGGAGATAATCATTCAACCCCTGGTATATTTTTCGTTCCGGCCCGGTGGGTTCAATCCGCAGAGTCGTGGCATATCTTCTGGGAAGCTTCAGGTCAATGGCGCTCCTGGTGTTGCGGATCATCACTTCCCTCAGAAGCTCCCTCAGTTTGTCCTTATTGGCCGGGGTTCGGAGGTTCCCCTTCACCAGGTACTCCTGGCGAAAGAGCTTTTCCGTCTTGAATTGCCCTGGTTTCAACAGGGTGATGAGGTTGAAGAGTTCGATCAGATTGTTCTGTAAGGGCGTGGCGGAAAGCAGAAGGATATATCTTTTCTGGATCTGGTTGACCAGTTTCCAGGCTAAAGTTGACCTGTTCCTTAAATGATGGGCCTCGTCGACGACCAGAAGATCGAAGAACTCCCGGGTTACCAGGGGCATATTCCTTTTACTTTTGGCTGTATGGAGGGAGGCGATGATGTATTTCCCTTTCCAGAATTTTTCGGGATCTTCCAATGCTTCGGGATCGTCAGTGGTTGTAAATTCCATGGCAAATTTTATCTGCATTTCTTCCTTCCACTGGGAAACCAGTGCTGGAGGGGCAAGGATCAGGATATTCCTCGCCATTCCCCGGAGCAGGTATTCCTTGATGACCATCCCTGCTTCAATGGTCTTGCCCAGGCCCACCTCATCACACAGAAGCACCCGCCCCCGAAAATACTTCAGGACTTTCTTCACGGTCTCGATCTGATACCAGAACCTCTCCACCTCGCGGATGGAATTTAAACACAGCAGCTCATCAAAACCACCCTGGATGGTAAGATGCTTGTATTCCATCAGGAGTTTAATCTCTGGCAAAGAGGAAAGAAAACCCGGGGGATTCGTCAAAGAAATTGAGGGATCGGGGGGAGAAATGCTCACGGGGATACTAAAAGAGGGAATCGTGAATGATTCTTTTTCCCTCTCGATGATCGCCCCTTCTTGTTTCTTCTGGGGAGAAGGCAATGCGGAAGGGGGCCAGGCAGTGGCAGGCCCCTGGATATTGTTATCCCTGACGGCGTGGGTTTTAAGGTAAGGAGCGGATTTTTCTGTCCTGGCCGGATGAAACTTCGTTTCCCTTTTTTCCCGGATCACTCTCCACTCATTATACTCCAGCCGGTTTTCGATATAGGAAAAGATCTCCCTGGCTTTTGTTTTATCCTGGGGAGAGGCCTGTTTCCGCAACAGCTCCTTCGCCCGGTCCAGGTATTCCCTGGCCTTGCGATTGTTTCCAAGTTCCACCTCCCCGCGGCTGAGCAGGGCATAGTCCGTCCAAAAGGAGCGGAATTTGGTCAGGTCGATCAGCCAGGATCTCGCCATCTCATACTTCCCCCATTCATGGAGGGAGAAATTCACAATCTCCATCATTAGGTCCACATCTCCGGGAAATTGGTGAAGGAGGCTCTCCAGGCAATGATAAGCTTTCTTAAAATTACCTTTCTCGGCAAAGCGTTGATAAGCCTGGTAGGTATCTTTGGGCGTTCGGAATTGCACTTTAAAAATATTTCCTTCAGGTGCAGGAATCCATTTGGGTGATGATACTGAACTTCTTAGCGCATAATTCGCCAAAATACAACCCCCTTTTCCGGCATCACAGTCCAAAACGAAGCGGACAAGGCCAGCGGATGTTTTGACTCCTGCTCCAAGAAAGGATAAAATTTAATAATGAAATTCATTGCCGACCGGACCTTGGGAAAGTTGGCCCGCAAGCTCCGGGTTTTGGGGTTTGACGCCGTATACTGGGGAGGGGGAAATCTTGAAGGGGCATTCAAGGCGGCCCTCATGGAAGGCAGGGTACTTCTGACCCGGAGTCGAAAAATTCGGGAAAAATCCGGGGATCTTCAAGTTTTGGTGATCGAGGCCAATAACCCGCGGGAGCAGATTCGGGAGACACTCTCCAAACTCCAATTGCAACCGGCGGCAGAGAAATTTTTTTCCCGCTGCCTGATGTGCAATCAGGATCTTTTGTCCATTCCCAAAGAAGAAGCGGAAGGAAAAGTGCCGGATTTCATCTATAGGTTGTATGATTCCTTCCATGTCTGCCCGCGTTGTCATCGGCTTTACTGGCCGGGGACTCATTTACAGAAGATGAAAAAAGAAATGGAAGGAGCAATTACCGGAGATTGACGGGAGCGGATTGAATGGTTAATATTAAAAAAGGAAGGGGGTAGATCCTATGGCACTATGGGATATGATCAGAAAAGGAGCAGAGGAAGGTTTGGAAGCATTGAAGGAAGGCGTGGCCGTTTTCATGGCTGAGGCTGGAAAACAGAGTAAAATCATTAAGAAAAAAGTGGAACTGGCTTCGGTTCAGAATAATGTACGTAAAACTTTCATTCGCTTGGGAAGCGTGGTATACGACATGCACACGCGAGGTGAACAAGAGGTCTTTGGCCGTGAAGACGTAAAGATTTTAATCGATCAGGTTGACAGCTATAAGGCAAGAGTACGAGAAATCGAATTGGAGATCGAAGCCATTAAGAAAGAAGAAGGGCCCAAAATTCCCGAGGAAACTTCCGGGAAGGAAACCCCGCCTCCCCTTAATCCACCGAGTTGATGGGCGTCCGAGACTTCTCGGAAGAGGCAGAAACCTTCTGGGCTGCACAATCGGAAGGGTCCCCCTGAGCTTTTTCCAGGGCATGTTTTAATACGGGGAGGAGGACGGTAAGGTTTTCCCTCACGGCGCCGGGGCTTCCTGGAAGATTGATGATCAGAGACCGGCCGCGAATTCCGGAGGTAGCCCTGGAGAGCATGGCCAGCGGGGTGATTTTCATCCCTTCAGCCCGCATGGCCTCGGCGATTCCGGGGACTTCTTTATGCAGGACTTTGCGGGTGGCCTCGGGAGTTACATCCCGGGGGCTTAACCCGGTCCCCCCCGTCGTAAGAAGTAAGTCCACTTTTTTCCGGTCCACGTATTCCACCAATTTTTGAACGATAATCTCTTCTTCATCCGGAATGACTTCGTAGGCGTCCACTCTGGCCGGTAGTTCGGAGATGATCCGGCGAATTTCCGGGCCGCTCAGGTCTTCCCTCTCCCCCCGGGACCCTTTATCACTGATGGTCAGAATCCCCACCGAGAACATGGATCTCATCTCCCACTTTGATTTCGCCCCCTGCCAGAACCTTGGCAAAGATTCCCTCTTTGGGCATCACGCAGTCACCGGCTTGATAATAGATGGCGCAGCGGGTGTGGCAAATTTTGCCGATCTGGGTTACTTCTAAGAGGGAGCTTTGGCCGATTCTGAATCTCGTTCCTACGGGAAGCTTCAGCAAGTCTAAACCTTGCGTGGTAATATTTTCGGCGAAATCCCCGGGCCCCACTTTCAACCCCAACCGAACCATTTTGTTTATGGATTCCATAGCCAGCAGGCTGACCTGGCGGTGCCATTCCCCGGCGTGGGCATCGTCTTTCAATCCAAAGGCGGGAACCAGGCAGGATTGTCCCACGTTGGATTTCCGAGTTCCTTTTTCCTTACTGATATTGACGGCCGAAACTATTCCCCGGCGATTCACGAAGTGACTCCCCTTTTGGCCTGGATTTGGAAGGCGGCCCGGTTTAAAACGGAGGATATGTTCTTATTCCGCCGCACAGCTTTGAGATCGTTGTCATGGATATGTTCCAGGAGGCGAATGGCGATGGGCAGGGGGGTCTTGGGGTTGTTGACCAGGGCCAGCTTGACAGGGTAGTTTTTTATCCATTTTTTGTTATTGGCAATGTATTTATAAATATCGTTCGGTAGATTTCTATGCTGGGCGTAAATTAAAATATCATTATCAGTCAGCCTCGGGCTGCGCATGACCGCCATGGGAATGACTTTATTCCGGTCGAGAATGAGAATGTTTCTTGCTTCCCGGTTGCCGAGCATGGCCAGGCGGATTTTTTCCGGGATATTCATCTTGAGGATTCTTTGGTAGAGGTTCTGGCGTTGTTCATCATTCAAATTTTCCTGGAAGTCGTAGATCAAATCCGGAGAAAATTGGGCGGCGTCCTCCTCCTTGACGACAATCTTGTCCAGGAGGCCTTCTTCTTCTGAGGGAAGAGGTTGTTCTTGGTCCTTATTGTCTAAAATGGGTTCTGCGGACATCTTTGCCCTATGGGATAACAAAGCCGGGGGCCAGCCCGGGCAAGAGGCTTAGGATTAATTCTGCTGGGCTTTAGCCGCGGCCACAATTTTTTCAGTCAAATGGGAAGGGACTTCCTCGTAATGGGATAATTCCATGGAAAAAGTTCCACGACCACTGGTCATGGAAGTGATGTCAGGGGCGTATTTTAAAACTTCAGCCAGAGGGACCTGGACCTTGATGATCTGGCCCTTGGAACGCGGCTCCACCGCCAAGACGCGGCCCCGCCGACTGTTGAGGTCGCCGATGACATCTCCCATATATTCATCGGGAACGACCACTTCCATGTTCATGATCGGTTCCAGGAGAACCGGGTTGGTCTCCATAACGCCTTTCTTAAAGGCCATCAAAGCAGCGATCTTGAAGGCTATTTCCGAAGAATCGACCTCGTGAGATTTTCCGTCGTAGAATTTTACTTTGATGTCTACCACGGGGTAGCCGGCCAGGACTCCACTTTGCATGGCTTCGGCAACCCCTTTCTCTACGGCTGGGACGAAGTTGCGGGGAACGTTCATGCCCACGAGGGCATTCTTGAATTCAACCCCAGCGCCTCGCTGGAGGGGAGAAAGTTCAAAATGGACCTCGGCAAACTGCCCTCGGCCTCCGCTCTGTTTTTTATGGCGGTAGATAATCCCGCTTTTGGTGGTTTTAATTGTTTCTTTGTAAGGGATCTTCGGGGTTTTCAGGTTTACCTCCACTCCAAATTTGCGTTTCAGCTTTTCTACGGTGACTTCTACGTGGACCTGTCCCATGCCGAGAAGGATGAGTTCTTTGGTCTGTTCATCCCGTTGGAATTTGATCGTTGGATCTTCTTCGCTCAAACGAGCAAGAGAGATGGTGATTTTTTCTTCGTCCCCCTTGGATTTTGGCTCCACGGCGAAGGAAACCGGGGGAATCGGCAGGGAGATCCCCTGGTAGAGGATGGGCTTCTTTTCATCGCCAAGCGTGTCCCAGGTGGTTGTCTCACGCAATTTGGCCACCGCCACGATGTCCCCGGGGCCTGCGGATTCAATAGATTTTTGGTTCTTCCCTTCCAATTGAAGAATCTGGCCAAACCGTTCTTTGGCGTCCTTGTTGGCGTTGTAAAGATTAGAATCGGACTGGAGGTTTCCGGACCAGACCCGAAAAATGGTCAATTTACCGGCGTAGGGATCAGCAATGGTTTTGAAAACGAAGGCCGAAAAAGGTTCCTCTTCCAGAGGCTGCCGGCTTTCCTCTTCCTTGGTCGTTGGATGGATACCCTTGGCGGGCCCTCGATCGATCGGGGAAGGCAGACATTGGATGATGGCATCGAGGAGAGGTTGAATTCCCGTGTTTTTCAAGCCTGAGCCGCAGAGGATGGGGAAAATGGTTTTGTTCAAAACGCCTTTTCTCAGCCCTTGAGATAACTCTTCCGGAGATAGTTCTTGGCCTTCAAGATATTTTTCCAGCAGGGCATCATCCGATTCGGCAATGACTTCAACCAGTTTCTCCTTGGCGTTTTTCACCTCGGCTTGCAGGTTGGAAGGAATTTCATCCTCCCGGATTTTACCGCTGGAGTTATTTTCAAAATAAAAGGCTTTCATCGTCATTAAATCCACCACTCCAGCAAAAGAGCCTTCGGAGCCGATGGGAAGGGTTAGGGGAATTGCCTTGGGAGTAAGGATCTTTTGAATATCGGCCAAGGATTGAGAGAAGCTGGCACGTTCCCGTTCCATTTTAGAAATGAAGAATAAACGAGAAAGCCCGAATTGGGAGGCATACTCCCAAACTTTTTCAGTCTGTACCTCTACGCCCGAGACGGCGTCTACGACGATGACGACTCCATCAACCGCCTGTAAGCTGTTTTTGGTATCGATGATGAAATTGGCATCCCCCGGCGTGTCGATGATATTGATTTTATGCTTGTTCCATTCCAGATGATTAAAAGAAGAACTTATGCTCAAGCTGCGCTTGATCTCTTCAGGCTCGAAATCCATAACAGAGCTTCCATCATCAACTCGCCCCAGACGATCTGTAACCCCACCGTCGAAAAGCATAGCTTCAGCCAGGGTCGTCTTCCCGGCTTTTCCGTGGGCGATGATGGCGATATTGCGCAGGCGGTTGGTCTCGTATTTCTTCATACCCTCTCCTTATTTTTATTGGATCTTCAAAATAATTTATATTATGATAAAAAGTCAAGCTAAATCAAGAGGGACAAAAGGAGGCTGGAGAAGCGCACTCGAGCCCATGACTTCTTTTTAAGTTGAGATATTGAAGAAATTTGTTAGTATAAATTCTTATTTATGGCGGCTGGCGAATGAAGGCACTGATCGACAGGTTTTTAGATCATCTGCATATTGAAAGAAA
Source organism: Deltaproteobacteria bacterium (assembly GCA_030654105.1). Lineage (NCBI taxonomy): Bacteria > Pseudomonadati > Myxococcota > Myxococcia > Deltaproteobacteria bacterium. The sequence goes on along the minus strand of JAURYC010000316.1, from coordinate 1,096 downwards.
TGCGTCGGTCCATACCCTGCGGAGCTATGCTGCCGACCTTGAGCAATTTAGAAATTTTTTATTATCCAAGGAGCTCTATACCGACGAAAAAACCGGAGACGTCCCCGTGGAGAAGATCGACCATCTGGCGATTCGTGCCTATCTGAGCCATCTCTTCCGGGATTGTAAGAAATCCTCATTGGCTCGCAAAATCGCTGCGCAGAGAAGTTTTTTCAGGTACCTGGTGGGAGAGGGAATCTTGTCGCAGAACCCGGCGGAAATGGTATCTACTCCCAAGCAGGATAGGCCTTTGCCTATTTTTCTGCCGGTGGATGAAGTCTTTGCGCTGGTGGAAACCCCCGACATTTCTACCATCTGGGGGGCAAGGGATCGGGCCATCTTGGAAGTTCTTTACTCCTGCGGCATCCGGGTTAGTGAACTCGTCGGCTTGAGTGACGGGGATGCCGACTTTTTTTTGGGCATCTTGAAAGTCTATGGCAAAGGGGGGAAGGAGAGGATCGTCCCCATCGGAGCAAAAGCCTTGAAGGCCTTGCAAGAATACTTGCCGCAAAGGGACCGGGTACTCGCTCGCCGGAACCTGAAGGGGTCCCAATCTCCCTTTTTCATTAATCCCCGGGGGGGACGACTTACTACCAGGAGCGTGGCCCGCATCCTGCAAAAACACATCTTGAAGTGCGGATTGTTGCGCAAGATCAGTCCCCATGCCCTGCGCCATTCTTTCGCCACCCATCTTTTGGATGCGGGGGCAGACCTGAGGTCTATTCAAGAAATGTTGGGGCACGTGAGCTTATCCACAACCCAGCGGTACACCCACATCAGCATGGACAAGTTGATGGATGTATATGACCGGGCCCATCCGCGGGCGAAGTAAAAATCTTTGGCCCCAGAGGCCACAGAGAACACAGAGAAAAAGTTAAAATAAAAATAAAACATCAAAAATTAACATTCGGCTGAATTTTTATTTTGCTTTTTGTAGTTCATTTTTTGATTCATCTCTGTGTCCTCTGTGGCAGGAGAAAAGAAAAAAATGACTAAGGCAATGGAAAAGATGATCGGGACGACGGGGATCGTCGTCCGGCATAAAGGGAAAGTCGCC
>JAURYC010000315.1 GCA_030654105.1 Deltaproteobacteria bacterium | reverse complement strand
TTTATACTGCGAAATATCCGTTTAAGTCAATAACATTAAGAAAGCATTGACAAAAATGTTCCTTTTTGATCGGTGGCATCGTGGCTTTGTCGGCCAATGAGATACCACCACAGTGGTTGAAACAGCGTGAACCCCTGCCTGTCTTGTAAGGGGCCTGGAAATTTCTATTTTTCCCGTAAGATTTATGATATAAAATGGGAACATTTATAATTCCCTTATGAGCGAGGCTAACTCAATGCCCGAGAGAAGCTTGGACTGGTTAAAGCAAGCGGAAAAGGACATAGAAAAGGCCAAGTTAGATATTGATGGGGATTACGAGGAATGGAGCTTTATCAAGAATATCCAGAGAGGAAAGATCGTTCTCGACGAAAGGGGAAGGATTTGAAAGGCAAGATGACTTATAAGAGCGCCGGAGTGGACATCGATGCCGGAAAAAAGTTCGTCGATTTAATCCGGCCGATGGTCCGCAAGACTTTCCGGCCAGAGGTGATCACGGACATCGGGGGATTCGGGGGTCTTTTTTCCTTCCCCGCCAAAAAATATAAAGACCCTGTCCTGGTCTCCTCCACGGACGGAGTCGGAACCAAATTGAAAGTGGCTTTTATGGTGGGAAAACACGACACGGTAGGTATAGATTTGGTCGCCATGTGCGTCAATGACATTGTCGTCCAGGGAGCGGAACCCCTTTTCCTTTTGGATTATCTGGCTACCGGCAAACTCTCCTTGGAAGTTTCCACGCAGATCATCAAAGGGGTGGCCAAGGGGTGTAAAGAAGCGGGATGCGCCCTGATCGGAGGGGAGACAGCGGAGATGCCTTCTTTTTATAAAGAAGGAGAGTATGACCTGGCCGGATTTACGGTAGGGGTCGTGGAGAGGAATAAAGTCATCGACGGCTCTTCCATCCGGGCAGGGGATCAACTTATAGGCATCGGGGCCAGCGGGCTGCACAGCAATGGGTATTCTCTGGCGCGGAAAGTGCTCTTCGAACGTATGCGGTTGAAACCGAATCGTAAGGTTCCAGGTCTTTCCCGCACGGTTGGTGAGGAATTGCTTGTGCCCACTCGCATTTATGTCAAGCCTATCCTCAACCTGCTTGAAAATTTCCATATCCATGGGATCGCCCACATTACCGGTGGAGGGATCACGGATAATCTGCCGAGGGTCATCCCTAAGGGATGTAAAGCGGAGATCCATAAGGACACCTGGCCCGTACACCCCATTTTCCGGATCATTCAGGAAGGGGGAAACGTACCAGAAGAAGAGATGCTTCGTACTTTTAACAACGGCATCGGGATGATTATAGCCGTCCCGCTTAAGGAAGCCGCAGGAGTCATCTCTCGACTTAAAGGATTGAAAGAGAAGGCTTACCCGATTGGAGAAATCGTAAAAGCCAAACCAAAGGAGAATGCAGTCCAGTACCAGTGAGGAGAAATATGGTTAATCTGGGAGTTCTGGTTTCGGGGAGCGGTTCAAACCTGCAAGCGATTATTGATAACATCGGATCAGGTCGGGTGGATGCCCAGATCAAAGTTGTTGTCAGCAATGTTCCCGACGTGTATGCCCTGGAGCAGGCCAGGAAACATAATATTCCTTCTGTAGTCATCCGCCATAAGGAATGCAAAACTCGGGAAGAGTTTGATCAAAGGTTGGTGGAAATTTTAAAGGCTCATGAAGTGGAACTGGTCGTTCTGGCGGGGTTCATGCGCATTATTACCCCCGTACTTTTAAGATCTTTCCCCATGCGGGTCATGAACATACACCCGGCTTTACTGCCAGCCTTTCCGGGAACGCACGTGTGGCAGACCGAAGTGGATTCCGGGGTGAAGTTTGCCGGTTGCACGGTTCACTTTGTGGATGAAGGGACAGATACGGGGCCCATCATCATCCAGGCGGTGGTGCCCGTCTATGAAGATGATACGGGCGATACATTGAATGCTCGAATTTTGAAGCAGGAGCATAAAATTTATTCCCAGGCCATTCAGCTTTATGCCGAAGGGCATTTGGAAATTCAAGGACATCGTGTCTTGGCCAAGGGGATCCCCAAGGTTCCGGACGCTTTTATGATCAACCCACCAGCCAATATTTTTGATAAATGAACCACGAAATTGTCTTGGTCAGCGCCTGTTTGATAGGTTTGAACTGCCGGCATGATGGGGGGCATGCCTATTGCCCGGAAGTTTTTGATGATCTTTTCAATCGTCATTTCATACCGGTGTGCCCCGAGCAATTGGGCGGGCTACCCACGCCGAGAATTCCGGCAAACATTGAGGGAGGGGATGGCAGAGAGGTGTGGCAGGGCTTAGCGAGGGTCATTAACAAGGCAGGGGAAGATGTCACATGGGCCTTCTTAAAAGGAGCAAAGGAAGCTCTGTGCATTGCCCAAACGGCCAAAGCAAAAAAGGCTATTCTCAAAGACCACAGCCCATCCTGCGGATGCCAGGCCATTTACCGGCAGGAAGGATTGGTCAGGGGGGTGGGAGTTACCGCCGCTATCCTGGCGGAAAACGGGTTAGAAGTGGTCTCCGAGTTGGGTGATCCGGTATTAGTGAATAGGATTCAGCCGGATAAATAAATTTCTTGCGAAAAATTTTTTATTGTGGTATATAAAAAAATAAAGCAGGGAAAGTACCCTGCTGTTTATTTTTTAATTCGCGGAGGAATTCAATGGCTCGATCGTGTGGGATCTGTGGAAAGGGCCCCCGGGTGGGGAATAAAGTGAGCCATGCTAACAACCGGACCAAACGCCGCTGGTATCCAAATTTACAGCGGGTTCACGCCATCCAAAAAGGCACAACCCGGAGGATACGAGTTTGTACACGCTGCCTGCGCTCAGGTTTGGTGGTTAAAGCTGTTTAATAAAAAAGTGCCAAGTTTCGAGTTACAAGTTTCAAGTTCAAAAAATGAACCCGAAACCCGGAACACGTAACTCGTAACTTTCCCCTGCTTTAAGCTTCAGCTCTTTTTTCTTCTTTTTCCATTGCGGGTAAGCCCCGCAAACGTTCCACTTTCAGGACACTCTTGAGTTTGGTCAGCGACCGGAAGGCGTTTTGTAAATGCTTAAGATCGTGGACCTCTAACTCGAAATTACAAATTGCCCTCTTGTCTTCGGTTGTAGCTACATCCGCCCGGATGATGTTCACTTCTGAGGAGGCCAACGCCGAGCTAATCTCGGCGAGCAAACCCTTCTTGTCGTTGCAAACAACACGAACGCGTACGGCATGGATGGCCTTTTCCTTCAAGTTCCAGGAAACGGGGATCATTCGTTGAGGTTCGCTACCCAGGATATTGGGACAGTCGGCCGTATGAACGGTGACCCCTCGGCCCCGGGTAATGTAGCCTGAAATCGCATCGCCGGGAAGAGGGTTGCAGCATTTACCGAATCGTACCATCATATCCTGGATTCCCCGAATCTGAATGCCACTGGGTTCTCCGCGGATTTTTTGGGCCAAACGCCTAAGGCGGGATTCTTCTTTTTTTTCTTTTTCGAGTTTTTCGGGAGGGATCAGTTTGGTGATAATCTGGGTGGAGGAGACGTTGCCGTATCCTACTTCGGCCATCAAGTCATCGAGGGATTGGAAGGATAATTCGCTGACGATCTTCTTCATCTCCTCGGACTTGAGGATTTTGCCAAAGTCCAGGTGGTATTTTTTAAACTCCCGTTCGCAGATCTCTTTACCCAGGTCCAGCGAGCGTTCCCGGGCCTGGGCTTTGATCCATTGCCGGATCTTGGTGCGGGCGCGGGAGGTTTGGACGAACTTCAGCCAGTCTTTGCTGGGCTGATGTCCGGCGGCAGTGACGATCTCGACGATATCGCCGTTTTTAAGCTGGTAACGCAGGGGGACGATCTTGCCGTTGATTTTCGCCCCCACACACTGGTTGCCGATTTGCGTATGGACGCTGTAGGCGAAGTCTACCGGGGTAGAACCAACAGGGAATTGTTTTACATCTCCTTTGGGTGTAAAAACATAGACTTCGTCGGGAAAGAGGTCGATCTTCACCGTCTCCAGGAACTCTCTGGGGTCGCGCAAATCCTGCTGCCATTCTAAAAGCTGCCGAACCCAGGCGAATTGTCTGCTGTCCTTGGCGGTAATCTCCTTACCTTCTTTATACTGCCAGTGGGCGGCGATGCCCTCTTCAGCCGTGCGATTCATTTCTTCCGTGCGAAGCTGGATTTCTACTCGCTCCCCGTAGGGGCCGATTACGGTCGTGTGTAACGATTGGTAGCCGTTGGCTTTAGGCATAGCGATGTAATCTTTGAAACGTCCGGGTACGGGCTTCCAAAGAGAGTGGATAATTCCCAGTGCTTCATAACAGTCTTTAACCGTGTCTAAGATGATGCGAAAAGCGATGACATCATACACCTGCTCAAATTCCAAACTTTGAGCTTTCATCTTACGGTAAATACTATAAAAATGTTTGGGTCGACCACTAACCTTCCCCGTTAGGCTATAAGAGGAAAGTTTCTCGCCAATGATGGAGCTGACCTCCTGGATGTATTTTTCTCGTTCTTCTTTTTTCCAGGCCACTTCGCGCGCCAGTCTTTGGTATTCTTCCGGATAGAGGTATCGGAAGGATAGATCCTCAAGTTCCGTCTTGATCCGATCGATGCCCAGCCGGTTGGCCAGGGGCGCATAAATATCCAAAGTTTCCTGAGCGATTTTAGTCTGATTTTCTGGTAAAAGGTGCTGCAGGGTACGCATATTGTGAAGTCGATCAGCCAATTTGATGAGGACAATGCGGATATCTTTGGCCATGGCCAGGAGCATTTTGCGGAAATTCTCCGCCTGCTGTTCTTCTCGGGTGGACAAGGTTATTTTGCTGATTTTAGTCAGTCCGTCCACCAGACCGGCGATCTCAGGCCCGAAAGTCTGTTTGATTTCATCGGGGGTGGTGAAGGTGTCTTCCACGGTATCGTGCAGGAGCCCCGACGCCACGGTGGCAATGTCCATTTTCATATCGGCCAAAATGGCCGCAACTTCTAAGGGGTGGATGAGATAGGGCTCGCCAGATAGACGAACCTGCCCTTGGTGAACCTTGGCGGAAAAAACGTAGGCCTTTTCGATCAGGCCAAGGTCAGCCCCGGGAAGGTAGCGATACAGCTTTTCCAAAATATCGTTGAGGCGAATCATAAAAAAAGTTTAAAGTTGAAAGTTGAAAGTTTCAAAGTTTAAAAAAGAATTATAATTCCCAACCCGTAACCTTAAACTTGAAACCCGCAACTATTTTTTCGTCTGAGAGGTGATCCAGTTTTGCACCCAAGAGAGAGCTTGTTCCAGTTTCACCATATGGACTTCGCCGGTCCGGCGGACTTTGACTTCCACCATATTATTTTTCAAAGTTTTTGCGCTGAGGGTTAAACGCAGGGGGATGCCGATGAGATCTGCATCTTTAAACTTTACTCCCGGAGCCTCTTCGCGGTCATCAAAGAGGGTACGAATCCTGTTTTCCGATAATCTTTGGTAGACTTTTTCCGCCTCCTGCCGGACGTTTTCCTGCTTGAGGTTGACAGGTAAGAGGTGAACGTCAAAGGGGGTTAAAGGTAAAGGGAAAATGATCCCGTCTTGATCATAACTTTGCTCAATGGCGGCGGCGATGATGCGGGCCGGACCGATGCCGTAACTACCCATGACAATAGGTTTTTCCTGTCCCTGGCGGTCAAGGTAGAGTGCTTTCAAGGGAAGGGAGTATTTTGTTCCCAGTTTGAAGATATTCCCGATCTCGATGGCTTTCTCGACCCTCAGGGAGGAATGGCATGCCGGGCAAGTATCTCCTGACATGGCCATATGGATATCGGCAAATTTCGCGGTAAAATGTTTCCCAGGAATAACGCCCCGGAGGTGGTAGCCTTCGCGGTTGGCCCCGGCGACAAAAACTCCTTGCTGCAGGGCAACATCCGCGATCAGAGGTAGGTTGCGGCCCGGGGCGAGGCTGACCGGACCGAGAAAACCTGCCTCTACCCCGGCATACTCTTTCACCTCTTCCCGGTGGGCTGGGCGAAATTCTCCCACCAGACGTCTGAATTTTTTCTCATGAAGCTTTTGATCTCCGCGGACTAAAGCCAGGATAGGGCCATCTTTGCCCATCAGAAGCAAAGATTTAATGGTCAAACGCGGGTCGATCCCGAGGCAAGCGCAGACCTCCTCAATGGTCCGGGAATCGGGCGTGGCCACTTCTTCCAGGTCCCAGACAGGGGAAGATGCAGGTAAGGGTTGGGAATTGGCCAGCTCCATATTGGCAGCATACCCGCAATTATCGCAAAGAGCCACCTCGTCCTCACCGGCTTGGCTGGGGGCCATGAATTCGTGGGCGCCCGCTCCACCCATCATCCCCGGGTCGCTCTCCACAGCATAATATTTTATTCCGCACCTTTGAAAAATTTTGCAGTAAGCATCGTAATGAAGCTGATAGTTATGGTTCAATCCAGCAGAGTCCAAATCCAGGCTGTAGGAGTCTTTCATTAAAAATTCACGGGTGCGCAGGATGCCTCCTTTCGGCCGGGCTTCATCCCGGAGCTTGGTCTGAATTTGGTACCAGATCTGGGGGAGGTCCCGGTAGGAACGGATTTCCCTTGCCGCCAGCCAAGCAACGACTTCTTCATGGGTCATACCCAAAACCATATCCCGTTTCGTTCGATCCTGGAGGCGAAACATTTCGTCTCCGATGTCATACCAGCGTCCGGATTGTTGCCAGATTTCCGCCGGATGGAGGACGGGCATGCTTATTTCCTGTCCGCCGATGGCGTTCATCTCTTCCCGGATGATGGCATTCACCTTTTCCAGGACCCGCAGGCCGAGGGGTAAATAAATATAAAGCCCGGCCGCCAACTGTCGCACCATACCAGCCCTGACCATCAGCTTGTGGCTAATTGCTTCGGCGTCTGCCGGGTCTTCTTTATAAGTTTGGAGCAGCATTCTGGAAAAGCGCATAGACAATCCTTTTCATTGGTTTTTTAGCATCAATTCCGCTTCGGAGATTAATGCCGTGACCATTTCCTCTGCTTTTACCTCGCGGATGACCTTCCCCTTACGAAAAAGCAGCGCCGTTCCCTTTCCGGCGGCGATACCCACATCGGCTTCCCGGGCTTCTCCGGGACCATTCACGGAACAGCCCATGACGGCTACATGAAGGGGCTCTGACCAGCCCGAGAGGCGTTCCTCAACCTCCCGGACCACAGGAATTAGGTTGATTTCGCTCCGTCCGCAAAGGGGACAGGAAATAATCTCCACTCCCCGGCGGCGAAGCCCCAACGCTCTCAAGATATGGTAAGCGGCTTTCACTTCCAGGGTTGGGTCGGCGGTTAACGAAACGCGAATGGTATCCCCTATCCCTTGGTATAGAAGAATCCCTAAACCCACGGCCGACTTGATCCCCCCGGAGAACAGGGGACCTGCTTCGGTAATACCGATATGAAGGGGATAGTCGGTCAACAGGGAGATCTTCTGGTAGGCGGCTATGGTGGCTAAAGGATCTGAGGCTTTGAGGGAGATCTTAATGAGGTCGAAACCTTGGTCTTCCAACAAGCGAACGTGATGAAGGGCGCTATCTACTAAGGCATCTGAAGAAGGATGGCCGTATTCTCTCAGGAGTTTTTTCTCCAATGAACCGGAGTTAACGCCGATTCGAATGGGTACCTTTCTTTGTTGAGCTGCTCTGGCCACCTGGGCAATGCGCTCCCGAGTTCCTATGTTTCCGGGGTTGAGGCGCAAACCATCTATGTTGACCACCGTCAGGTTCAACCCGTAACGCTCGCCGATTGCCCCCC
>JAURYC010000314.1 GCA_030654105.1 Deltaproteobacteria bacterium | reverse complement strand
GCATATCAAGGGGAAACGGCAAAAACTCGACTTCAGGAAGGAAGTCTTTACCCAATCTGGCATTGTCTCCAGGGCTAAATCCTGACTTTCACCCTTTTGAGAGACTGCGAAGACTCCGCAAACACCGATTTAGGCTATCTGAATTCTTTGCCGCAACTTCGGGGCGCCAGCCGGACCGCCTATTGGTTGCAAATTCAATTAGCCGAGAAGGGTAGGCGGGACCTATCTTACGCCCGCTACCAGGCCTCGGCACCATATCTTCACGGATTTCCCGGCGGCGCGAGTTCGCCGCAAGTTCTATCATCAGATGTTTCGGATCATCATGCATCTCAGGATTTTGAGGGATTTTCGAAATGGTAACGCCAAGAAAGGCTGAAATGCGTTCTTGGTCGCCAAGGAGCCAGGCTTCAACCTCCCTCACAGCGATCCGGAAAAACATACCCGGTGCCGGATTGGGTAACCACAACGTTCGAAGGGCGGGGGCGCACTCGGCATCATGATTCAGATCTACCAAGATGATCCAGGGGTAATAGGAAGCTGCCTGATTGTAGGATTGAATCTTTTGGTTGAGGAAATATTTCCCCTTTCTTCCATAAATACCCGCTGGCCGGATACCACAATACTTCAATAACACCCTTAGAATGGCTTCATCAACCGGCCCCTCAACCGCGCAGGAAATTGCGCCGCTTCCTGAAGTCATCAATCATTTGTCTCCGAAAAGGGCTAATTGTTCAGCATTTTCAGGGCGAGTATGAGGAATTACTATTTCGGCAAGACTCATTCCGCTTCGAAGTAACCGCTCGATTTCCCGAATACCCTTCGCTGGTCTCACTTCAGTTCCTTCGGAAGAAGGGATCAGCAAGAGGACCTCATCAAGGCCTATGCCCTCATCCTGTAATAGATCAGTTGAATGGGTGCTGAGCAAAATCTGCCGGCCGGACAGGCGTTGAATTCTTGCGAACATTTGGGGGATGAATCGAGTAACTTCCGGATGAAGAGACAATTCGGGCTCCTCCAGAAGCAAAGGTCCATTCCCCTCCAGCGTGGCCCACAAGAGACCCATAAGACGTAAGGTGCCGTCCGAAAATTGGTCTTCTGCTTGCCAGGCGCCTTGAGGCCGCCAGTGAGCATACTTTCCCCTTAAGTGCGGGGTCCCCCCCGGTCATCACGCCATAATTCAACTTTTGTCAATTGTGGGACCGCTACCTTCAGAGCGCCCTCTATACGCCTCAACCATGCAATACGCGTTTTTTCCGGAGTACTGGCGATCTGTTCCAGGAAGTCGCCGCCATAAGGATCTTTTCTTTTGCCTACGGAGCGGTCAGGTTCGCGGACAAGCTGGGGAACAATATGCAAATACCTAACGGAAGCGAAAAAATCCGCTACGTCTCGAAACTCCCGGTTAACATTCACCTGTTCAAGATAGGTCTGCGTTAACCGCTCTCGGTCTTTTTGGTCATCTTCGTCAGGGCGAAGGAGGATATTCTTACCTCCTTTGAATACCCTCTCCCTTTTTATTGTCGACCGCCTTCGGTTGTCTTGCGTAAAATGAAGCTCGTATTCCCAAATTGAATCACTTTCTCCGCTCCCCATGCGGACCATCACTACAATATCTGAGTAACGCCGTGCTGCCAGAGATCTTATGTCGGAAACCCCTCCCCGATTAATGACCGCTTGCTGAAAACCGCCCCCGACAGAGACGATATCATGCAGGAAGCGAAATACATCCAAAAAATTGGACTTGCCTGAAGCATTCGGTCCAACAAGAAATACACGGCGCTGAAGATCAACATCGGTTCGGACAAAGTTACGCCAATTTTCCAGATGGATATGGCGAAATTGGAGAGCTTTACTTTTGTCGTGATTCTGTTTTGGTGGGCTCATAAATTACCCTCTCCAAAGGAACTTCTTCCCGATTTTACCAATTCATGCTGATTTTTTGAGCATCTTATCATAAATCTTAAAAGGAGGGTAACAAATCATCCGTCTTCTGTAAACACTCCTGAATCCGGTAGGCAGAACCCTTTCCCTCGACGATGTCTCAGAATGCGCAGTTCCGATATGTTTTCTTCTTCATCTCAAGCTCACCAAATGAATTCAGAGTAATTAAACGAATTAATGAGACACGACATTAGCAGGTTTCAATTTATATTGATGCGGAAGGGGATACAGGAGAGAGGTCGAATCAAATAAAGGAAAAGGCCCTATCAGCCCTGGCATTTCTTTTTCAAATAATCGTGCAAACGGAGGTGCACTTCTTTGGGCAAAGGCTCGTTTCCGGCGTATTGGTAAAGCGTAATGGTTTTTTTCAGGGTGTTTACAAAAACCAGGCACGGATGGCAGTCTTCCATGTGGGTTTCCAAGTCCTGGCAAAGTTTCGGATCAAGCTCACCGTCAAGATATTCTGAAAGTTTTTCAAGGATTTCTTTGCATTTCATAGCCCTTTTCCCTTAAATCCCTTTCTGCTTCTTTTTTTCGAAATATTCGGCAAGCATGCCCCGCAGCGTCAGCCGTGCCCGGTGCAGCCTGGACTTCACTGCTGCTACTGATATTCCCAGGGTCTCCCCGGCTTCGGCATTGGTAAGGCCTTCGATGTCGCGCAGGATGAAAACCGCCCGGTATTCGGCCGGCAATTTTTCCAGAGCTTCCAGCATCTTTTCCCTGGATTCCTTACTTAGAAGCGTCTCTTCGGGCAGATCTGGCCAATCCTTAATCTGGGGATGTTCTCCTTCTTCATGTTGCGGGAGATAATCCTCGAGAGGCAACAATTTTGACGGTTCGGTTTGGCGATGGCGAATTTTCATCAGGGAAACATTGGTGGCCAGGCGAAAAAGCCAGGTAGAAAAGCTCGAGCGGCCTTCGAAATTTTTCAGACCCCGGTAAACCTGCAAAAAAGTCTCCTGCAGTGCGTCTTCGGCATCTTGTTGATTCCGCAACATGCGCATGGACAACCGATAGACTTTGCCTTCGTACCGATTCACCATAGCTTCAAAAGCCTGGAAATCGCCCGCTTTGAATTTTTCAACTAAAACTTGATCTGATATATCCACAGTTTAGATGCTTTCCGCTGGCAAAAGGTTCAAGTAATGGTCTTAAAAACTCTGTGATCTCTGTGTCCTCTGTGGCTAATTTAAGCCCGACTATATCCGGGAGGAGTCTTTCTTTCAAGAACTTTTCTTATCCGGAAGCGCCAGTCAATCGTTTTTCCACCGGGGATTACGCTTCTCCGCAAATGCGCTTGGCCCTTCGGAAAAATCGTGTGTCCCGATGAGGGTGTTGAAAAGCATAGCTTCGATGCGCAGTCCTTCGGTCAATGGTTCACCGATCCCGCGAAGAACAGCTTCCTTGTCCGTGCGGATGGCCCCTTGCGGGAATTGGCTGATCAGCTCCGCCAATTCCAGGCAACGTTCCAAGGCTTTGCCCTTGGGAACCACTTCACTCACCAATCCCATGGCCAGCGCTTCCGCGGCATTGATCCTCTTTCCCGTTAGGATCAAATCCATGGCCCTCCCCAGCCCTACCACGCGCCAGAGTCGCTGGGTGCCTCCATCCCCCAAACCCACGTTCCAGCGCCTCTCCAGGCAGCCGAATTCGGCATGCTCGGCGGCAATGCGTATATCGGCAGCCACGGCGATCTCCAGCCCTCCGGCAAAACAACTCCCGTTGATAGCGGCTAAAATGGGTTTAAAGATATCGATCCCCCGGGTAAGCCCCCCGAATCCTGGCCCGTCATAAGCCCGGCGCCGTTGAAAATGGGCATCCTTTTTGATCATGAAGGGAGGCCAGGCTTTCAAGTCGGCCCCGGAACAGAAAGCCTGATCCCCTGCCCCGGTAACAATGGCCACAAACGCTTCCTCATCCTCTTTAAATCTGTTCCAGGCCTCGGCCATTTTTTTATCGGTTGCGGGATCGATGCAGTTCATCACTTCCGGCCGGTTGAGGGTGATGATGACCAGTCGGTTTCTTTTCTCATAAAGCACTGTCGCCATAATTCCCTCCAAATGGGGGCCAAGAGCAAAGCGCAGAGCGTTTAAACTCCCTCCGCCGAGCCGCTTTGCGCTATGCGCTATGCTTTTTATTTAGGCTGGGGGGAGATTCCGAAAATTTTTAAAAAATAATTCATCCAACAGCGGGATCTTATCCATATCAATGGTGATCACCCGCAACACCTCTCGTCGCAGAGGATGCGCCCAGAATTTAGCAACCGCGCGCGCAATGCGCGCCTGGCGCGCCGCTAAATCAGTCTTTTCCGCTTTCCTGCGGGCTTCTTTACCTCCTATGAGCTCCGCTCCGAGCGCCACAGCTCCCCCTTCCAAGACGATA
>JAURYC010000313.1 GCA_030654105.1 Deltaproteobacteria bacterium | reverse complement strand
ACTAAACAACCCTCGACTATAAGTCGAGGGGTTTTATGAAGGGTCGATTTCAAATCGACTATCATCCGTAACCGGTTCGCCTTCTTGCTCTTGAATATACTGTTGTATAAGCTCATCTGTAATATTGCCCGAGCTAACGGCGAGGTATCCACGTGCCCAGAGATGTCTACCCCAAAATTGTTTCTTCAGGTGTGGAAACTCCGAAAGAAGTATCCGGGAACTTATACCTTTGAGCCACTGCACGATCTTGCTGATATCTTGCATAGGTCGATAGGCAACAAACATATGGACATGATCGATCGATACCTTACCCGTTATGATGTCAATCTCATGTTCCAGAGCAATCTGCCGCAGAACATCACGGGTCCGTATCGCTACGGGACCAGTCAACACCCGCTTCCGATATTTGGGAAGCCAGATCAGGTGTACCTTGAGGTCTGTTTTGGTATGTGCGCCCAGTTGGTAACGTCGCATAGCGACAGATTATACTTTTCTTCGCCTAAAGGCGAGGGATTTCAACCATCCCCGAAAGGGACATTAAAAATGGTTTATTGGAAAGGTAAAAAATTTTGGGTGGGAAAGCTTCTTGAATATCCTGACATAATGACCCAAGGCAAGACTCTGAAAGAACTTGAAGAAAATATGAAAGAAGCTTACATGCTTATGACAATGGAAGAAGTTCCGGAAGAGCATAAAGATAAAGAGCTCACCCTCGCAGTATGAAGAGAAAGGACCTTATCAAACAAATCACTTCTATCGGATGCGTTCTCCTGAGACATGGTCAGCGACACGACCTATTCAACGCTCACAAAGTTGACTATGTGGAAAAGGGGGACAGGCTCAAAGCTGGTCAAGCGATATGCAGCTTCTAAGGGTTTTTTAAAAAATTTAATACATCTTTAGATAGGGAGATCTTGTAGGCATGGAAAACAAAACTTTACTCGGTTACAACGGGCGCATCCTTCGGGTAAACTTGAATGAACGCAAGATATCAGTTGAGGAGCCTCCCGCCGGTTACTACCAGCGGTACCTTGGTGGAAGGGGTTTTATTGCACCGACTTTATTGCAGGAGATGCCCGCAAAAGTGGACCCCCTCGGGCCGGATAACCAATTGGTTTTTGCCTTGGGGCCATTGACGGGGATGCCCTTTCCCGGTTCGGGCCGGAATAGTGTTGGGGCTAAATCCCCCTTAACCTTCGCTTTCGGAGAGGCAGAGGCCGGAGGTTTCTGGGGTGCTGAACTGAAAAGAGCCGGATTTGATGCCATTATCATTTCCGGAATTTCCAACGCCCCTATTTTTTTATGGATCCAGGACGGCCAAGTTGAGCTACGCGATGCCGGCCACTTGTGGGGCATGGAGGTGGCCCCGGCTCACTTGGCCATTCAAAAAGAGCTTGGAGACCAGCAGATCCGCACAGCCATCATCGGCCCTGCGGGAGAAAAATTAATTCGCTTTGCTTGCATTCTAAACGATATCACTCATGCGGCCGGGCGAACGGGTCTGGGGGCTGTGATGGGCTCTAAGAAATTAAAAGCCATCGCCGTCCGCGGGCGCAATACTCCCCAGATGGCCGACCAGAAAGTCATCGCCGATCTCGGTCGCTGGATGTCACAAAATTTTAAGGAAAAAGCTGCGGTTTGGAAGTACGGGACGGGTCACATGATGGAAGGTTACAGCCTGGCAGGAAATTTGCCCACCCTCAATTTTCAAGACGGCGGATTTGAGGAGGTAAAAAAAATAACGGCGCAGGCAGTCTGTGATCAATTCAGGGTGGAAATGTACGGATGCTATGCTTGTCCCATCCGTTGTAAAAAAAGAGTTAAAGTCGACAGCCCATATTTTGTAGATCCGATCTACGGGGGTCCGGAATATGAAACGCTGGCCGCTTTTGGCTCGAATTGCGGAATCTCGGATCCTATAGCCATCTGCAAAGCCCACGAGATCTGCAATCGGAACGGGATCGACACCATATCGGCAGGCGTCACTGTTTCCTTTGCCATGGAATGTTTTGAAAAAGGGCTCCTCACTGCCAAGGATACGGGCGGGATTGAATTGCGCTTTGGAAATGGGGAGGCCATGCTGAAAATGCTGGAACAAATCGTTCAAAAGCAAGGGTTGGGCGCTTTGCTTGCCGAGGGCTCCCGGCTGGCAGCAAAGCAGATCGGGCGCGGATCCGAGGAATTTGCTATCCATGTTAAGGGGCTGGAAGTTCCCATGCATGATCCCCGTCTGAAACAGGGAATGGGTCTCCATTACAGCGTCCATCCCGCAGGAGCAGATCACGTTTCGGGTGTCCATGATACTTTATTGGAAAAAGGACCGCAATTTGAGGAATGGTCGGCGATCGATGTGAATGAATCTATACCCAGTACAGAACTAAGTCCTCGGAAAGCCCGTTTGGTGTATCAGTTCGGCCTCTGGAGGCATTTGCCAAATTATCTTGGCCTATGCGTATTGGTCCCTTATAGTTCAAAACAAATCTTGGATGCCGTAGAGGCAGTAACCGGCTGGCCCATGAGCTACTGGAGGCTCATGAAAACGGTCGAACGGGGAATCACCCTGGCTAAAATCTTTAATGTTCGTGAAGGATTCACCCTTGCCGATGATCTTCTGCCTCCGCGCTTCAGTGCCTCACAGAGAGGAGGAAATTTGAAGGGAGTCACGGTAGATCCTGACAAATTATCTGAGGCGCAAAAACTTTATTTCCAGATGCTGGGTTGGGATGAACAGGGGATTCCTACCAGGGCCAGATTGGTGGAGTTGGATATCGCCTGGGCTCTCGCGTATCTGAATTTTTCCCCTAAAAAGATATGATGGAGAATAAGGATATCATTACCGTAATGGTGCGATCTTTCATCCCCCCTCAGGAGTCCGTAAAAGGGTATGAACTGGGGAGACCTTTTAAAATTGAAATGCCAAGAGGTATAACCTTGGAAGGATTAGCCCAAAGGATTCTTTCCAAAAATATCAATCAATTAGGAATTATGGCGGTAAATGGTGAAGTCGCCAAGAAAAACCTGGTTTTGGCGCCAGGAGATAAAATAGATTTATACGCTTTACTCGATGGAGGGTAAATGGCTGGCCAAATTGCACTTCACTTCAATCCCTCTTGGGAGTATGTTCTCCCTGGAATTGATATATACCATTGGGTCAAATACAAATTTGCCAGGTGGCAAAATTTTTTCTTGACAAGAGGAAATTCTCAGGTTAAAGATAGTTGTATTTTCCACGGGGGAGAAACCGTTTTATGGGTCAGGCCGTGAGCGCATACCGATTGCTTAGCTTGTTGTTGGGCCTCGTCCTTAAAGGCTGCCCACTGCCTGAACGTTCCAGTTGAACCCCAGTATATAATTGAGAACGATTCAGGCCGTGGGCAGAACCCCACGGCCTGATTTTTTTGGGGGCCGTGAGACTGCTTCTCACGGCCTTTTTGTAACTATTGACCTGCATGGTTAAAGTGGAATTCTAAAAAAGGGGGCTTTATGAAAACAAGAATAACCGACCTGCTCGGGATAAAACAACCCATCATTCAGGGGGCCATGTCTTGGGTATCTTTCCCTCCTCTGGTTGCCGCCGTATCTAACGCCGGAGGCCTGGGAATCTTGGGGGCTGCCTTTATGTCTCCCGAGGAGCTCCGGCAAAATATCAGAAAGATTAAAGGAGCAACGGATAAACCTTTCGGGGTGAACTTCATGCCCGACAATCCCCGCATTGAGGAATTATTGGATGTCATCATCGAAGAAAAAGTACCCGTGGCGAGTTACGGCAAAGGAAATCCCAAAAAGATTATCGAGCGGACCAAACCTCACGGGATTATCAATATGCCGACCATGGGGTCATTAAAACATGCGCTGCGGGCCGAAAAGGACGGAGCAGACGCAGTGATCGTCCAGGGGACGGAAGGCGGCGGCCATACGGGATTTGTATCCACTTTGGTCCTCATACCGATTGTGGCCAGCAAGGTCAAAATCCCTATCATAGCCGCAGGTGGGATTGGGAATGCCCGGGGAATGGTCGCGGCTTTAGCTCTTGGTGCCGAGGGCATATCCATGGGCAGCCGCTTCATCGTCACTCAGGAAGCGCCGGTCCCTCTCCATGTGAAGCAATATCTGGTCGATAAAACAGAAGAGGATACCATCGTAACTGACAACCTCACTGGGGTGCGCTGCCGGGTCATTAATAATGGATTCGCCAAAAACATGCTGGACATGGTTCAGAAAAAGGTTGATCCCTGGGAA
>JAURYC010000312.1 GCA_030654105.1 Deltaproteobacteria bacterium | reverse complement strand
GGTCACGTGGACAACCCCTTCTTTGATGACAATTGAAGGCACACCGAGAACCTGGGACTGTAACACGCCGGAGGCAAGGGCTGTAACCTCGTCTTTGGCCAGTACGTAATTTTGCACGACTGTTAGGGAAGAGATGTAAGTTCCCGCTTCTTCCACAGCAAGACGCTTGGCCTTCTGCAGGGCAAAGGCCTCGACCTGTTCCTGGCTCTGATCCCGACCGACGACCTCCTCCACTTCCTTCTCGAAGACCTTGATCTCCGCAAAGGCGGGATATACAAAAATAAATGCACTTAAAAAGAATACGCAGAGCAGCAGCCGAAACCTGTCTTTTTTAACCATAGCGACCGGACCCTCCTTCAATATAATCGGGGAAATCAATTCCAATTTCGTATTCATCACATACACTTTACTGATGCGTCAAGCAAGGAGTTGCAAGGAGTTGCAAGATGTTTATTGCCATCTGCAATATTGGATATTTTAGCAAACAATCGGATTACGGATAACAGGAAGTAATGCTTTTCTGCTCGTCTTTAAACACAGTGTCAAGGAAACTTCGTCCAATGACAAAAAAAAGGCTTACTGATAGGCTCTCCCATCTAAGAAAGGAATTTTAGGGTTTTTAGCGACGCCCCTCCCTCAGTGAAGTTTCTTCCTCGAAAAGAAGCCACTAATCTCTCCAATCTTCTCCTGTCATTAGCCTCCATTCGCTACAACTTGGGCCACCGATCGGCCCATGGCCGGGCCTCTTCAAAACGGGCTGAAGCCCGCAACACGGTAGATTCATCATACCTGCGCCCGACGATTTGGAGCCCTACCGGCAAGGCATCTTCGGTGAAGCCAGCGGGGATGCTGGCCGCCGGTTGCCCTGTCAAATTGAAGGGAAAAGTAAAGAAGGGTAGCAAGGGGCCCACTTTCTCACCGGCGACCTCCGCCGGACCGAAAACCCCCAGTTCATAGGGGGGAGTGGCGATGGTTGGCGTAAGCAGCAGGTCATATTTGGCGAAAAAGACCGAAATCTTGTCCCATAGCGCGTCCGCGCCATAGATCGCCTTGATTACATCCCGGGTTGAAAGGGCGTTCATCAGGGGAAGGAAAACCGCAAGCATGGGATCCATTTTCTCCTGGAAATTTTCCGGTAATTCTCGCTCCAGCCATACGACCATTCGGGGAACAATGATGTTCAAGAAGATCGCATCCGGGCAGGGGATTCCTGGGTTGGCCTCTTCCACAAAACAGCCCATCTCTCCAAAAGCTTTCACCGCCTTCTGACAAATCTCTCTGACCCGAGGGTCCACCTTTCCATACCCCAGATCGGGGCTCCAAGCCACTTTGAGCCCGCGGATGTCTCCTTCACAGGCCTTCAGGTAGTTTACCCCTGAAGACGGCAAGCTGGTGCGGTCTCGTTCATCCGGCCCGGATAGAATATCCAGAAGAGCTGCGGCATCCCGCACCGTTCGGGTAATCGGGCCCTCATGGTTCAACGTACTCCAGCTGTCGTGGCGGGGCCAGGAAGGGATGCGCCCGAACTGAGGCTTCAGCCCATACACTCCGCAACAGGAGGAGGGGACACGGATGGAACCCCCTCCATCGTTCCCTATGGCCAGAGGACCCATCCCCGCAGCCACCTGGGCGGCAGCTCCTCCTGAAGAGCCCCCGGTGCTCCGCTGCAGATTCCAGGGATTGCGGCTGGCGCCGAAGACGGCGTTATCGGTCGCAAACTTACCGCCAAATTCAGGGGTATTGGTCTTTCCGGTTACGGGACAGCCGGCAGCCCGCAACCGCTCCACCAGCACGGCATCTACCTCTGGAACGTTCTTCTCAAGGTGAAGGGAGCCGAAGGTGGTTCGAAGGCCTTTGGTCTCAATAAGGTCCTTGATCGATACGGGGACGCCGAAAAGGGGTCCTGCGGCCTTTCCCCGGACCACCCGTTTATCTGCTTCCCTGGCTTCCGCCATTGCCCGATCAGGATCAACCGTGCAAAATGCGTTAATCTGCGGATTCACTTTGTCGATCCGATTCAAAACAGCCTGCATCACCTCGGAGGGCTTGACCTCCTTCGCTGCAATCATTCGCCCCAAGACTAAACTGGATAGTTTGCAAAGATCTGCCATGGAAGCTCTCCCTTCTCTTTTTTCTTCTTACCGGATGCCTGCTCATGCCATAGGAGTCTTTGTCTGCTGCCTCTCCCAGGCCCGGCATAAAGATGACATGACCTTGCCTCAGGCTCTTCATTGACTCTTTTTAATACCCAAGGCTCAGGTTGAATAGGCACTCGCCCGGTTCAAAAGCTCTATTTCCGAAGGGTCCAATTCGAGTTTCGGCGCTGCCATTAATTCGTGCAATTGTTCCAGGTTCGTGGCGCTGGCAATGGGAGCGGTGATGCCGGGCCGGGCGATCAGCCAGGCCAGGGAGACCGTGGCCGGCGTGGATCCGCGCTGTTTGGCTACCCGATCGAGGGCCTCAAGGATTCGGAATCCACGTTCATTCAAGCATTTTCCGGCCCGCTGCCCCCGGGGGCTCTTGGATATATCCTTTTCCGACCGATACTTGCCGGTGAGAAAGCCGCTGGCCAGGGAGTAGTAGCTGATCACCCCCAATCCCTTTTCCCGGCACAGGGGTTCGAGCTTGGTTTCATAGTCGGCCCGGTCATAGAGATTATAAAAAGGCTGCAAGGATTGGTAGCTGGGATATCCCCCCTGTTGGCTGATCTCCAAAGCCCGAAGAAGTCGTTCCGCGCTGTAGTTCGAAGCGCCGATGGCCCTCACTTTTCCCTGCTGAATCAATTGCCCATAGGTTTCGATGGTCTCTTCCAAAGGGGTATCCGCGTCGTCGGTATGGGACTGATACAGGTCGATATAGTCCGTCTGCAGGCGTTTTAGGGAATCCTCCACCGCGAGCATAATATAGGACTTGGAGAGCCCCTTCTTGTTCGGGCCCATTTCCATTCCGACCTTTGTGGCGAGGATCACCTTTTTTCGGTTTCCGGGCCGCTTGAGCCATTTGCCCAGGATGGTCTCGGATTCTCCACCCCGGTTGCCCGGGGCCCACTTGGAGTAGACATCCGCGGTATCGATGAAATTAAGCCCGGAGTCCACAAAGGCATCCAATAATTTGAAGGACATGGCCTCGTCCGCAGTCCATCCAAAGACGTTCCCCCCAAAGGCGAGCGGAAAAACCTCCAACCCGGAATTTCCCAACTTACGTTTTTTCATCTTGATTCTTTCTCCCAATCCGGCCAGCTGAGTCGGTGCGCGAACCTCTTTGAATTTCCCATCCAAGAACCAAGGAAGCCCAATTACTTCATCTTCCGGATGCGCACCTCGATCTCTTTGCTCTCTTTCAGCAGCCCCAAAAGCTTTGAGGTATCCGTCTCCCCGAAGTGGTATGGATAGAGGACCCTGGGTTTGAAAGCCTTGGCGGCGTCCGCCACCATCTCCGGCGTCATGGTAAAGGGAAGGTTCATGGGCAGGAAGGCGACGTCGATCTTCTCCAGTTTTTTCATCTCCGGGATGTTCTCGGTGTCCCCGGCCACATAGACTCTCTTGTCCCCGAAGGTGATCACGTACCCGTTTCCCTCCCCCTTGGGATGGAACGGCTTGCCTTCGCTGCGCATGTGGACGAGGTTATAGGCGGGCACAGCCTCTATCTTCAGGCCGCCTACATTTTTTACCTCTCCATTTTTCATCACCATGCCGCCCTTCACCTGCTGGGCGCAGATCTCTGTCAATACCAGAAAGGTTTTTTCGGTGCGCAGGACATCCAGCGACTTCGCATCCAGGTGATCCCCGTGATGATGGGTCACCAGAATCAGGTCGGCCTTCGGCAGCTTGGTGTAATCGGCCTCCTTGCTTACCGGATCGACATGGATCACCTTTCCCCCAAAGGCAAACACCAGGCTTCCATGGCCGATGAAGGTAATCTTCAGGTCCCCGGCGGATGTTTTGATCAGATCGCTCTCCAATCCTTGCTGGGCGCCCGCTTGAAATGCCAGGGCGACGAAAAATGCAGCGGTTAATATAAAGAATTTCTCCATGTAGCACCTCCCTATAATTTGAGCATTCAAAATCTCTAAGTTTGGTCAAGAAAAATCAAATTGGAAACTCGCCGCTGAAACCTTTCATCCCCCCTTCGCCTTGACCTGACTTTCCCTTACGTTTTCCCCCCGCAAACTCGAAGAATTTCTTGACGGCCAGTTCCATCATGATCTCGCGGGGGATGCAGTGCTGGGGGGCGAAGGTGCGGATGTAGTCGATCTCCTCCTCGGTCGGGGTTGGAAATGGTTTCAGCGGGTCGGCCACCCGCAGGTCCCAGGGTACTTTGGATGTGACTTTTTTGAGGTCCACCCCCGGGAGAAGGGATTCCAGGTACACCTCCTTGGTCTTCCGATCGAAGCGGAAGACGGCCTCGGTGGATATCATCATGCTGCGAAGAGGGGGACGAAGAGGGGGACGTTCGTGCAGAAATTGCCTAACGGTCTCCCCTTCAATTCATCAGACTTTCTTGCCCCCCAAGGAAAGCGGGCGGGTAATACAAGAATTCGTAACCCCAAGGTAGCGCGCCACCTCCGCCCCAGAATACCCATGATCCATTACCGCAAGCCGCGATAACTCCTGCCGCGCCTCCACAACCACATGCCGGCGACTACCCGACCGCAACTCCTTCAAATCTACCCCATGTTCTTTACAAACCACCTCCGCCAAAGACCATAAACTCACTTTCTTCTGTCCTATTCTCAAATTCTCTTTTCCCATACCCCCCGATTCAGCCAATATCGCCTCTACAAAATCACCATCCCCTAATATCCTCTCATCCGATACCTGCTTCTCCCCTCGCCTCCGCAGGGCGATTACCGAAGACCAACCCCCCAAACTCCTCACCAAGCCGCCCCCAACTAACTCCGGCTTCCTCCCCAATAAAATTCCCTCTTCCACAAACTTCAAATAATTCCGCCGCCCTCCTCTCCCCCTTCCAAAATAGGATAAAACATAATCCCTACTCTGCCATTCTCTCCCATCCATATTCCCCATCAAAGCCGAGTGGCCTGACCAAGGACAATAATTCAATTCTCGGAGATCTTTGACTACCCCGGCCCGCAGCAAATTCAAATGGATATAACGAACCAACTCCGCCAAATAAGTATCCTCCTGGCACACGATGGACTTATACCGATTCTGAAACAGATGTCCATGCCTCCTATGCCGCCTATTGAAATGCACTGCATACCCAGTCAGCAACTTCCGCATGCTGGCAGACAATGGCTGTTTCTTGGTCTTACACAGTATATGAAAATGGTTAGGGAGAATGGCCCACGCATGGATATCCATCGAGCCCTCTTGCACCAATTCCCCTAATCGCTTAATAAAATCGACTCGATCCTGATCATCGAGAAAGATCTTCCGTTTCTCGATCCCCCGCCCCATCACATGGTGCAAAACCCCGGGCGCATCTAATCTGGCTGATCTCGGCATCCTTGCAATATGAACTATCTTTTATCCTCCGTCAAGCACTTTCTGCACGAACGTCCCCCATTCCCTCATTTAAGCAGCGTCCCCTAATTACAAGTGCAAGGCCTGGATACCGTCCAACTGCGTTAGAAAGAATTGGTTGGAAGTTAGCCTCTGGCATGGGCTTCCCTCCTCTGTTGGGAACAAGCTGAAATTATCATCTTTTCTTCAAACATGTCAAATTCCTAACCCGGCGTAGCCGGAACCAAATAGGAATGCCGGGAAACTCGAAATCCGAATATCGAAATCCGAAACAAATCCAAAATTCAAATGCTCAAAAATTTCAAACAAAATAAGAGTCAAGAGCAGATTTAGCCCCTTTGCAAGATCGGTTTTACGTCCCTAAAATGCCGCTGAAATCAATAACAGTCAATGTTTCAGGGAATCGCAGAGAGCCACTGCCAGGCAGGGACAACAAGGATTTGCCGACCGTCCTTTGACAATTGGCGATAACCCCCGGTCATATTGGTGAGTTGAACGGCAGGTACGTCTAAAAACGCCTGGAATTTTAGAAGGGCCGGGGACGGCTGGGTTTCGGAAAGTTTCGTCTCAACCAAGAGGAACGGCTGGTTTTCATTGGCCAGGAGGAAATCGACCTCTTGCTGTTCCTTATTCTTAATGAAATGCAGTGAAAAACTTCCCCAGCCCATCTCATTCCAAAGGGTAACTGCCCGGTAAAGTTCCAGGGCCACCATGTTTTCGAATCGGGCAGCGGGATCTTTGATTCGGGGGATATCCCAGAGGTAGATTTTGCGCTCCTTTTGGATGGCGCGGGAAATTTTTCGGGTCCAGGGCGTCAAACTGAAGACCAAAAAAAACCGCTCGAATGCCGAAAGCCAGTTGCGGATCGTATTGTAGGATAGTTTGAGGACTCTGCACAAAGACGGAATGGAAATTGGACTCCCAACCTTCGACGGCAGCAAGTGGTAGAGAGTTTCCAGATCACCGATGGCCTGGATATTGGTCAGGTCCCGGATATCTTCTCGAATCAGTTGCTGAGAATAGGCGTTGGACCACCTGCGGTAGGAGGCGTCTCGTCCGCTGAGAAAAGGCTCCGGGAATCCGCTGAATTGTTCGAGGCTTGACCAGGCTTTCTTCCTTTCGGCCTCTTTCTCGGTTTGGACGTCTAACAGGTGCCTGCTGAAGTCGTCAAAGTCACGGGCGCCGCCAGCCAATTCGGTTAGCGTAAACGGCCAGAGATGGAAAAGATAGTATCGTCCGGCCAGAGAGTCCCCACCTTTCTGATAAATATCCAATCGCCCGCTCCCGCTGACTAAAAACTTAAATTCCCTGTGAAAGCGATCGTAAACTCCTTTCAGGTAGTTTTTCCAGTCCCGGTATTTATGAATCTCGTCGAATACGATTAACGGCAGCGAGCTATTGCGGCGTTCGATTTCCTGGAAGAAGAACGGATTTTCAAGCAAGCGGGTTCGGTCTTCGGGAATATCCCAGTTGAGGTAGAGACGATTGGCAAATTCCTCCGAAATCATTTGCGCCAAGGTCGTTTTGCCACTCTGGCGGGGGCCGGACAGGAAAAATAGTCATATTAAAAACGGGATCAAAAACCGAAGACTTGCTTCACTTGAATATCCACTGAGAAGTTTTGCTGAAACCGGCCACAATTTACCGGAAGGCAAGGCAGGAGAGCCGCCTGCAGAAGGAAGCTATTAATTGGTGGCAAAGATTTCCACCTTGGGTCACCTTCAGCGAGAGCCATTTTCCCTTGCGTTACGATTACTTCCATGATAAAAATCATCACGTACTTATTAGAATGATTCGCAATTAGCGATCAGCGAAAGATATCAAGCTGATGGCTAATAGCTTTTTGCGAGGAGGAATACATGGAGCGGACGCTTTCAATTATCAAACCCGATGGAGTGGCCAAGGGGTTAATCGGGGAAGTGATCAAGAGATTTGAGAAAGCCGGGCTGAAGATCGCGGCCATGAAGATGATTCATATGTCCAAGAAGGAAGCGGAAGGGTTCTACGCAGTTCACCGGGGCAAGAAATTTTATGACAGCGTGACGGATTTCATGTCTTCGGGGCCCTGCGTCGTGATGATCCTCGAAGGGCCCAACGCCATCGCTAAAAACCGGGAGTTGATGGGGGCGACAAATCCGCAGGATGCTGCTCCCGGGACCATTCGCAGGGAGTATGCAGCGAATATCGAAAGGAACATCGTCCACGGCTCGGATGCGCCGGAGACCGCGGCCTTTGAGATCGGGTATTTTTTCAACGCCCTGGAAATCTGCGGGTAACAATCCTTTTCCCCGCAGAGAATGCAGGGATTCGCTTAGCGCTATGCGCATAGCGTTTTTTTCACTCGACGTTCTAAGCGATCTCTGCAGTGAAGGTTCTTGAATTTGAAGCCGGATGTAATCGTAATCGGAGGAGGGGCCTCAGGTCTGATGGCTGCAGGGCGGGCCGCAGAGCAAGGATGCAGGGTGCTCCTTCTGGAAAAAATGGGTCGGGTAGGAGTCAAACTGGCCTTGACCGGCAAAGGCCGCTGTAACCTAACCAACGGCGGGGACCTGCCAACCTTTATCGAAAGCTACCGGCATAATGGAAAATTCCTGCATAATGTTTTTTCTCGCTTCTTTAACGATGATTTGCTTTCCTTTTTCACATCGCGTGGCCTGCCAGTGATCGAAGAGAGAGGGAGGCGGATCTTCCCAGCTTCCAACCGGGCGCAGGATGTGGTCCGAGTCCTGCGCGGTTACGCCAATTCCCAAGGGGTTAAAATCCAGATTCATTCCCCAGTGCGGGAAATTCTGACCGATGATCGCCGGATCATCGGAGTACGAACCGACTCGGGCCAATTCGAGGCAGCCAAGGTCATTCTAGCTACCGGAGGTGCATCTTACTCCCAGACGGGATCCTCCGGCGACGGGTTCAGAATGGCTGAAAAACTTGGACATACGATCCAACGGATTCGGCCCGCACTCGTTCCGCTGGAGGTTGAAGAACCGTATGTGCGGGAACTTCAGGGGTTGGGATTGAAGAATGTGAAGGTTACGTTGCTCGCGGATGGCCGGAAGGCCGGAGAAGAATTTGGCGAAATGCTTTTCACCCATTTTGGCGTATCGGGCCCAATCATTCTTACCCTGAGCGGATTGGCGGTAGATAGGCTATCCAGTGCCAGAGTGGATTTATCCATCGATTTCAAGCCGGCTTTATCCCCCGAGCAGGTTGAAGCCCGGTTGGTCCGCGAATTCCAAAGGCATAGCCGGAAACAAATCCTCAATATCCTCCCTACCCTTTTACCTCGACGGTTTATCCCCATCTTCATCCAAAGATCCGGGATATCTCCGGCGATAACAGGGAGCGAGGTGCGTTCGGGTGAAAGGAAGCGCCTATTGCATTTGCTTAAGAATTGGCGGCTGACGGTTAAAAGTCCCAGGCCTCTTGAGGAAGCGATCATCACAGCCGGCGGCGTTTCCGTGCACGAGATCCATCCCTCAACGATGGAATCGAAGATCATCCCGGGGCTTTATTTTTGCGGAGAGATCATGGATGTGGACGGGAAAACAGGTGGGTATAACCTGCAGGCTGCGTTCAGCACGGGATGGGTTGCCGGGGAGGCCTCTGCCAGTAGATGATGCGCGAACAAAACGACCGAGTAAATCTGAAAAATTTGTCACTGGAAGAATTAGAATCTTTTGTGCTCTCCCTCGGGGAAAAACCTTTTCGAGCCGGGCAATTAGCTCGATGGCTATACGCGCGCCGAGCACGAACCTTTGGGGAGATGACTGACGTAGCCAAAAAATTTCGCCAAAAATTGGAGGAAAGTGCCTGGATCAGTTTCTTGAAAAATCTGGAAGTAAAGATTTCTCCGGATAGAACCAGAAAATACCGCTTTCTTCTGGCTGATGGCGAAACGATCGAAAGCGTCCTTCTTCCTGAAAAAGACCACTTTACGCTTTGTCTTTCTACGCAGGCCGGTTGCGCTTTGGGGTGCAAATTTTGCCTCACCGGAAGCCGGGGATTGGCACGCAACCTCTCCTCCGCTGAAATTATCGATCAGGTGATCGGAGTTCAGGCCACTCTTTCCTCGGAGGAGAAACTTACCAACCTTGTCCTCATGGGAATGGGGGAGCCGCTGAATAATTTTCAGAATGTAGTGCGAGCCCTGGAAATTATCCGGTCTCCCCGCGGGCTTCAATTTTCACACCGCCGGGTTACCCTTTCCACTGCTGGAATCATTCCGGAGATGGAAGAGCTTTGTTCTCGGCGGCACTTTGTTAAATTAGCGATTTCTCTAAATGCTTCGACCGATAGACAGCGTAGCCAATTGATGCCCATCAACCGCAAGTATCCTTTAAAAGATTTGCTGGCGGCCTGCCGAAGAATTCCTTTAGCCCACCGGGAAAAGATTACTTTTGAATATGTTCTGATAAGGGGGGTAAATGATTCGGAGGAAGATGCCCATCGTTTAGCCCAATTGTTGCAAGGGATTCAAGCCAAAGTGAATCTGATTCCTTTTAACGAACATCCTCAAAGCCCCTTGCAACGGCCTGATGATGATGCCCTCCAAAGGTTCCGGGCCGTGCTTATGGCTCAGCGTTTTACAACCATGGTAAGGTTGAGCAAAGGGTCAGACATAATGGCCGCCTGTGGTCAGCTGGGGGGAAAATGCCAAGAACTCGGGTCATAACCAATGATTAAGAAAATTCTGTTGAAAAAATTCTTGACAGAATTTAGGGAATTATGGTATGGGCAACGACGAGTAGGCCGAACGATATCGGCGGTAGCGGACCGGTTGGCGGGTCACTGGTTCGGGCAAGAAAAAGGAGGGGTTTGATGAAGTTGATCGGTAAGGTAAAGTGGTTCAATGATAGCAAGGGGTATGGCTTTATTGAACAGGAAGGTGGAAGGGATATCTTTGTTCATTATACAGCCATTGAGGGAGATGGGTTCAAGTCCTTGGCCGAGGGCCAGAAGGTAGAGTTCGAGATAACAGAAGGTGCCAAAGGGCCTCAAGCGACACAAGTAGTGAAGTTGTAATTTCCAGATATAAGATATATTGCTGAGGACCCGCATGTGACCCTGGGGGACGATTCCACCAGGGTCTTTTTTTTAAGATCTTTCACCACAGAGGACGCAGAGACCGCAAAGAAGCCTTAGAAATTCTAAGCCCGAAATCCGAAATCCTAAACATTTTCAAATGACCGAAATTCAAAATTCGAAACGCTTGTCATTTCCTGTTTGGATCATTTGAATTTAGAATTTGTTTCGGCTTTCGATATTCGGATTTCGAATTTTATGTTTCCTTTGCGATCTCTCCGGTGGATAATTACTTGGATAATTACTTTCTTGACCCTCACGGAGAAAGGGGCTAAACTTTAACAAAACTGAGGAGTTGAACAATCATGTTAAAAATCGCCGGCATTCAAATGAATTGTTCCCCAGATAAAGCAAGGAACCTGGAAAAAGCTCATTTATTGTCCAAAATCGCCATAGAAAGTGGAGCGAAAATTATTTGCTTCCAGGAGCTTTTCACCACGCACTGGTTTCCGATGGATATCAACCCGGAGAATTTTCAGTTAGCAGAAGAAGTGCCAGGCCCAACAACGGAAACCCTGCAGCAGGTGGCTCAGAAGTCGCAGGTGGTCATCATTGTGCCTCTTTTCGAGAAAGACCCCCGGGGGCTTTATTTCAACACGGCTGTAGTGATCGACGCGGATGGAGAAATTTTGGGAAAATATCGTAAGATCCATATTCCGCAAATTCCCTTATGGGAAGAAAAGGCTTATTTCCATCCCGGGGACCTGGGTTTTCCTGTCTTGGCCACGCGCTACGGACGGGTGGGAGTGCAAATCTGTTGGGATAATTTTTTCCCGGAAGGATCGCGAATCTTAGCCTTGAAAGGGGCTCAGATGATTTTCTCCCCCACGGCGGCAGCTTTCGCCTCTCAGGAAAAATGGGAAAAAGTGATCTGTGCCAATGCAGTCACCAGCGGGATTTATATCTTGCGGGTGAACCGAGTAGGCAAAGAAGCCAAACAAATTTTTTACGGGAAAAGTTTCTGTGCCACTCCCGAGGGAGAATTGGTAGACCAGCCCAGCGGCGCCCAAGAAGGAGTGGTTATGGCCGATATCGATCTCATGGAGATCGAAAGGACTCGACGGGTGTGGACTTTCTTGCGGGACCGACGGCCAGAGCTTTACGGTGAACTTCTGGCCAGCTAAAAAATATTTTCACCACAGAGAACGCAGAGGCCGCAGAGATAAATTGAAAATTCAACAAATAATAAAAAGTTTATCCAGCTACTTCGGTGCTCAAAGAACTCAATCAGTTACTGCAATTGATCGATTTGATTTTAAGAATAAATTTTTTCTGCATTCTCCGCCTGCTCTGTGGTGAAAAGCTTTAAAGGAATTCATGAACGAAGTGACCCAAGCCATAGCTGATTTCATCTCCCGGGAAACAGGCCTTGCCCCCGAGGAATTGCATCGATGGATCGAGGTTCCTCGAGGATCCCAATGGGGCGATTACGCCTTTCCCTGCTTCCTATTGGCTAAGGCCCTCAGGAAGTCTCCCCAGAATTTGGCCCGGGAGGTGGCTGTGAAGTTCAAGCCAGTCGGGCTGTTGAGCGATTGTACCGCTGCAGGAGCTTACATCAATTTCCGCATCCAGCGGGAGGCCTGGGCGGAAGTTGTTCTGAAAAGAATCTTTTTTAAGGATACCCGCTACGGTCAAAGTTCGGAAGGGGAGGGGAAAAGAGTTTTGATCGAATTCTCTTCCCCGAATATTGCCAAACCTTTTCATGTCGGCCACCTGCGCTCTACCATTATTGGAAATGCTCTTTGTCAGATTTTTGAACGACGGGGGTATCAAGTAATCCGACTCAACCACTTAGGTGATTGGGGAAAACAGTTTGGAGAAGTGATCACAGCCTTCAAACGATGGGGGGACTCGGACCGGTTGGAAGCCCAGCCCCTAAAACATCTGTTGGAGGTGTACAGTCGGTTTCACTATGAGAGTAAAGAAGATGAAGCTCTTCACGAAGAGGCGAGAGCCTGGTTTAAAAAACTGGAAGAAGGGAACCCTGAAGCTCGCGCCCTTTGGGGTCGCTTCCGTGAGATCAGCGTCGAAGAATTTAAACGCCTTTACAGCTTTCTAGGCATCACTTTTGATTCTTACGAAGGGGAAAGCTTTTACCAGGACAGGCTTCCCGCATTAATCGAACGGATGCGTGGGGCTGGGCTTCTGGTAGAAAGCCAGGGTGCCTGGATCGTTCCTCTGGAGGCCTACCAAATGCCTCCGGCCCTTATTCTAAAAAAAGATGAAGCCACCCTTTACCTTACCCGGGACATAGCCGCGGCTGAATATCGATTCCAGAAATGGAATTTTGCCAAGATGATCTACGTCGTGGGCGTTCCCCAAAAACTCCACTTTCAACAGTTATTCAAAGTTTTGGATCTCATGGGTTATGAGTGGAGTAAACGGTTGGTCCATGTGGATTTTGGACATGTCCTGGGGATGAGCACCCGAAGGGGAGAAGTAGTTTTTCTGCAAGATGTCGTTGATGAAGCTGTTCATCGAGCGGAAAGGGTGATCGAAGAGCGAGGGGAAGATAAAGAAGCGCGTATCGGGAAGATTTCCGAAGAAGAGAGAAAAAATATCGCCCGGGCTGTAGGCCTGGGGGCCA
Source organism: Deltaproteobacteria bacterium (assembly GCA_030654105.1). Taxonomy (NCBI): domain Bacteria; kingdom Pseudomonadati; phylum Myxococcota; class Myxococcia; species Deltaproteobacteria bacterium. The sequence continues at coordinate 14,462 of JAURYC010000312.1, read as the reverse complement.
TCATCTTTAACGACCTTAGAACGAAACGGACCAAAGACGTAGAGTTCGATTGGGAGCGAATCCTGGGCTTTGAAGGTGCCACCGGCCCGTATTGCCAGAATGCTCACGTACGCTGCTGCGGGATCATGAGAAAATATCCTGGAGAAGTGACTGTAACGGTTGACTATGGCGTTCTCGCCTCCGATGAAGAGTTTGATTTGATCAAACGCCTAGGGGAGCTTCCAGAAGTCCTCGGGCGGGCTACCGAAGAATATGAACCTTCAGTGATTGCTGTTTATATGCTGGAGTTAGCCATGACGTTCAATGTTTTTTTAGCCAGGCATCGTGTTTTGGGGGAAGAAAAAAGGACCACCCAGGCACGCGTGCTTTTAACTCAGGGGGTAAAAAGAGTCCTGGCTATCTGTCTGCGCATCCTGGGAATGGAAGCACTGGAGCGCATGTGATGGGAGCGGAGAAAACAAGATTGAAAAAAACAGCCGCCAGGCGCCGGGGTCGAACTTACCCCGGGGGGGTAAGATTTTATCCTTATCCGGCAAAAGAAGGAGGTAAAAAATGGGGCTTTATTATTGCCGGGACCTTCCTTTTAGCCCTGGTGGCTTTCGTTTCCGGCATACGGGTGGGAAAAGCAATCAACGATCTTCAATATAGCGGAAAATCGTCATCTCAGAGTAAGCAGGAAAAGAAAAAAGAAGAAAAAAAAGATTCTCTTTATCAGGCTGAGTTTAAAAGGGGAAATTATCCCGCGAACAAAGAAGCAAAATCTTTCACCTCTGAGATTCCGGATAAACGAGAAGAAAAAGCCAGGCCAACACCCCCGACGAAACCAAAAGTTGGAGAAGCAAAGTTATTAGAACCGGCAGAAGAGATTGCCTCTTCTTCTCAAGGAGCTAGATCAGCTCCGGCCAAAGCCCGCTTTACATTGCAGGTTGGTGCTTTTAATAACTCCGAAGAAGCCGCACAGTTGGTGAACCAATTGCAGAGCAAAGGGTATGCTGCTTACCAGATTACGGGGAGTGCAGCGGCCAAGGGACTGTGGTACCGGGTGCGAGTGGGGCACTTTCCATCCCTGCAGGATGCCCGACAATTTGCACTTATGTTCGAAAAAAAAGAAAATATTAAAACGGTCATTACCACCGAACCGGCGTCATAAAAAAGTCATCACACCCGCGAAGCCCGGATGGAGCAAGAGAAGAGAAAAATTTAAAATCGCAGGCAGATCGCTAAATGCACCCATAATATTTACTATCTTGTGATAGGCGGGGGGATGTGTTAATATTGCTAAAATGCCTAGATTTTTAAAAAGATCAAGTTTTTTCTGCAGTATTTCTTTCCTACCCCTGAAGACATCGTCAGGGTCATGCAGGCAACTAAGGCTGCGAGAAAAAAGGAGTGATCATAGGAGTCAAACCTACCCGCGATGATCGAAATGATCCATGTAAGCAAGGCTTACAATGAAAGCCCCCGAGTACTCTTCGACATTACTCTAAAAGTGGACAAAGGGGAATTTGTTTATCTTACCGGCCCCAGCGGTTCAGGAAAGACCACTTTCCTAAAATTGCTATATGCGGCTGAACGCCCGACAGAAGGGGAGATCCGGGTCAATGGGTTTCGCATAAGTCGCTTGAAACCCCGAGAGATTCCCCACCTGAGGAGAAGCCTGGGCGTAGTTTTTCAAGATTTAAAACTTCTTCCCCGATGGACGGCCTCCGAAAATGTAGCCTTTGCTTTGGAAGTACTGGGAGTGCCGAGGCGGGAAATTTTAAACAAGACCTCGGAGGCATTACGGTTGGTGGGGATCGAGCACAAAGGAAAATGTTTCCCCCCCCAGCTTTCTGCCGGTGAGCAACAACGAGTCGCCATCGCTCGGGCCATTGTCAATAATCCCTTGTTGCTCCTGGCCGATGAACCCACAGGAAATATTGGGCTGGGGGCTACGAAAGGAATTCTGGAGCTGTTTGATGAAATCAATCTTCGGGGGACAACCTTGGTCTTGGCCACGCATAATTATGGGCTTCCGGCGATGCTTCCCAAAGAACGCATTGTTTTGGAGGGTGGCCGAATCGTGGGAAGCTCATTGCGTAACCCCGCGGCTTTGATTAGAGACACCGGCATTCCCTATCCTTCACCGCCGAGAGCGTAGAGAAAAACGCCATGGAATTTCAACCGGAAGATCAAGCCTGAACATGGGAGGCAGAAAAATTAAAATAAAATTTTTGATTTTTAAGTATCGGATCTTTGCTGAAATTGATTTTCTCATGTTCTCAGCCTACGCTGGAGTGAAAGGCTAGTTGGGATGGGGAGATATTTCTTTCGCCAGGCTTGGCAGAACCTGAACCAGAATCCCTGGATGAATGCCATCACCCTGGGAACCATTGCTCTTTCGTTCCTCGTCCTTGGAATTTTCCTGATTATCATCGTTAACGCCAAAGGATTGATAGAAGAATGGAGAAGCCGGATCCGGATTACGGTCTATCTCGTTGATTCCATGAATGGGGAGCAGATAACCCGTTTTCAGGAAAAGATCCGGGGGCATGGAGAGGTGCAAGAAGTGAGCTACCGTTCCAAGGAGGAGGCCCTTAAAACCTTGGAAGAGAGATTACAAGGCCGCAAGGGGTTACTTAAAGGGCTACCCCGCAATCCTCTTCCGGCCTCAGTGGAAATTCAACTCAAGCCTGAGCACCAAAATTCCATCGGTGTACAGCGCCTGGTGGAGAAGCTGCGAGGCCTCCCGCAAATTGAGGATTTGCAGTACGGGTCTGAATGGGTGGAAAAGTTTTCGGCTTTTATTGTACTGCTGCAGGTTTTGGGCCTGGCGTTGGGCGGGCTTCTTCTGGCCTCTACCATTTTTGTCATTTCCAATACCATCCGCCTAAACATTTTCGCCCGACGGGAAGAGATCGAAATCATGCGCTCGGTAGGGGCCACAGGCTTATTTATTCGCGCCCCTTTTTATATCGAAGGAATTCTGCAAGGGTTTGTAGGCGCTTCCTTAGCCGTATTGATGCTTTTTATCTTTTTTCACCTTTTCGTCACTGAGGTATATGCCCCTTTGAAATCTCTGCTGGGAAGTTTTCCCTTGTTTTTCCTCACGGCCGAACAAACTGCCGCCCTGGCCCTGGGAGGAGTGGCTTTGGGTTTTCTCGGGACCCAAGTATCTGTGGGGAGGTACCTACGCCTTTAAGAGTCTTGGGGGGTTTAGTTTTTTTTGCGGCCCTGCTCTTCTGGGTAGGCCAAGGGGACGCCGAAACCGACCTGCAGAAGATACGCAGTGGCGTGGCCCAGAGTAAAAAGGAGCTGGGAGGGCTTAAAAAAAAGATCCAGGAGGAAAAGCAGCGGGTTAAAGCCATCCATAAGAAAGAATCATCCGTCATCTCCCAGCTTAATAAGATGGACCGGAACCTTTCCGAAAAAGAGAAGGAGTTAAAGGTCCTAAACCGAAAATTAGAAGGCGTGGTCCAGAAAGTGCGGAAAACCAACGAGGAATTACAATTGGTGACCCAATCCGTTGAAACTCAGGAAGCGTTTTTGGAAAAAAGGTTAGTGGCCCTGTATAAGTTCGGGGAAACGGGGATGCCCCAAATTTTTTTCTCCTCCAATTCTTACGCGGAATTTTTAAATAGCCGGCGTTATTTAGCATCGATCCTGGGCCAAGATCGCGAGTTGGTAGAAGATTTCCGCAAAAGGCAAACCGTACTGGGAAGCTACCGGGAGCAACTGAAAGAAGATGAACGGGAGCTTCAGGCGTTGAAAGAACAAACAGAAAAAAAACAGGCAGAAATTCGGAAGGATCGACTGCAAAAAGGCCGGTTGCTGGATTCCGTTCGGGGCGAAAAACGTATTCACCTGGCAGCAATCAAAGAGTTAGAAACCGCCTCCGCCCAATTGCAGACTCTGCTCAACCGATTAGAGAGGGAAATCCGGGAGAAAGCCAAAGCCGAAGTTTTCATTCCAGCCGGCAAAGGGTTTGGAACCTTTCGGGGTAAACTGGCGTTTCCGGTAGAAGGCCGAATCCTTAGCACCTTCGGGAAGAATGAAAACCCTAAGTTCAATACTTTTACTGTCCAGAAGGGGATCGAAATTGAGGCTGCGATAGGAGCGGAGATCAGAGCAGTCTACGATGGGCGGGTCCTCTATTCCGATTGGTTCAAAGGGTACGGGAAGATCCTGATTATCGATCATGGTGAGGGCTATTATACTTTGTCTGGCCATGCTTCCGCCCTGCTGAAAAATGTCGGAGAAGAAGTTCGGGGAGGGGAAGGCGTAGCCTTGGTGGGAGATACAGGTTCACTCAAAGGGCCCTGTCTTTATTTTGAAATTCGCCAGAGAGGGAAACCTCTGGACCCCTTGGAATGGTTGGCGCATCCAAGGGTTCGGTAATCCACTCGAGAAGGAATCACGGGTGGAAAGGAGAAAGCAATGCGTAATTGGATAACCAAGAAACAATTCATAATCATCATAGCCCTTTTCCTTGCCCTGGGAGTGTTCATAGGCGGGGGCAAAGTACACCGCGTGGGTGCGGACATCAATTCCACCTATGAAAAGCTGAAAATCCTGGCGGATGTCTTGGCGCTCGTAGAAAAAAATTATGTCGAACCCGTTAAAATCACTACCTTAGTCAACGGGGCGATCAACGGAATGTTGGAAACCTTAGATCCGCATAGTTCCTTCATGACCCCGGATGTTTTTAAAGAAATGCAGACCGAGACCCGAGGAAGCTTTGGCGGAGTAGGTTTCGAAATTACGATTCGCGACAAAGTTCTCACCGTCGTTGCTCCCATAGAAGACACACCAGCTTTCCGGGCCGGGATCCAAAGCGGGGACCAGATCTTGCGCATTGACGGAAAATCAACCAAAGATATGAATATGATGGATGCGGTAAAGTTGATGCGTGGCCCTGAAGGAACCAAGGTAACAATTACCGTCATGCGTACCGGATTTACCGAACCCAAGGATCTCACTTTGACCCGAGCGATCATCCCCATCCGCAGCGTGCGCTCGAAAATGCTTGAAGAGGGATATGGCTACGTAAAAATTAATCAGTTCATTGAGAAAACCCATGCGGACATGAAGGCGGCGTTAGAGAAGCTGGAATCTAAGGAAGGAACGCTGAAGGGGTTAATCCTGGACCTGCGCAATGACCCGGGAGGACTTTTAGAACAAGCGGTGAAAGTAGCTGATGAATTTTTAGAAGCAGGGATGATCGTTTACACCGAGGGGCGGGTAGAAGGGCAAAAGATGAAATTTTACGCCCAGAAAAAGGCGAAGGTTCGCGACTACCCGATGATGGTCCTGGTTAACGCAGGAAGTGCCAGCGCTTCTGAGATCGTGGCGGGTGCGTTGCAGGACCATGGGCGGGCGGTCATCCTGGGCACACCCACCTTCGGGAAAGGGTCGGTACAAACGATTATTCCTCTGGAGGACGGGTCGGCCGTCCGGTTGACCACGGCGCGTTATTATACTCCCAACGGCCGCTCCATTCAGGCGCAAGGAATTGTTCCCGACATTATCGTGGCTGACCTTCCCCCGGCGGCCCGCAAAGGCTCCCCCCCGCGTTTCCTTAGAGAAAAAGATTTGGAACATCATCTTCGAGGAGAGGGGGAGATACCGGCCAAGCCTTTAGAAAAAATCCCTGAGGAATCCCTGGAAAAGATACCCGATAAAAAGAAGGGAGAAGCAGCAGTAACCATCGAAGCCCCGGAAGATCCTCCTCTGGAAAGGGCCTTAGAACTTTTAAAGACTTGGAAGATCCTCAATAAGGTGGCCAAGAAAAAGGCGGCCTAATTTAGCCTGGGAAAGGTAAAGCGATGGGGAATTTAGAGAGAGCACTAAAATACCCGTTTGCCGAAGAAGGGTGGGGCCCGAAATTCATTCTGGGCGGTGTTTTTAATTTTCTAGGTGCTGCCATGGGGTTCATTCCCTACGTGGGAGTTATTTTCTGGCTTCTTTTTTCTTTTTTCCCCCTGGGGTACGCTTATAAAATTTTTCGTAGTCATCTTGGAGGAATGGAAGGACCCCTGCCAGGGTGGGAGGGGTGGGGAGACCTGTTCCGGAGTGGTTGGTACGTTTTTTTAATCGCCCTGGGTTATTGGATCGTCCCCGGGATTCTTTATTGGTTAGGGCTGAATCTTTGGTATGGGGGAGGATTTGCCGCCTTTGTAGGAGTGTTCTTGCTCATCCTGGGAGTGGGAATTGGATTAGTCGCGTTCTTTCTTTTGCCCATGGCTCTGGCTTTTTATGCTTCGGAAGGAGAGGTTTTAGCGGCGGCCTTCCATTGGAAGGGGATCGTAGAAAAAATTTGGCTGATCCAACGTGAATATTTTTCCGGATGGGTAGCCGGTTTGGTTTTATTCTTGGCCCTTCTTTTCTTAAAAACTCAACTCCTTTATATCGGCTGGATTCTTTATTCTTTTGGATTCTTTTACTTGAGCTTGTCCATGGCCAATCTTTTCGGCAAGATTAGCCGGGAAGCCTTAAAGGATGAAGTGTGAAGCATTGGGGGCGAGCCTGGAAAGAAGCCAGGATATCTCCTGGCTTTCTTTTGCAGGTGAACGTTTCTTTTGCAAAGGAGGAAAAATACGAAAGTACCCCTCTTAGACTTAAAGAAGCAGTTTAGGAAGATCCGGGATGAGGTATATCAGGCAGTCCGAGAGGTGTTGGAGAGCCAGATGTTTATTCTCGGCCCAATGGTAGATAACTTCGAAAGAGAAGTAGGCTCTTTCTTACGAGTGCCCTATGCCCTCGGTGTAGCGTCAGGCACAGATGCGTTGCTACTTTCTTTGATGGCCCTGGGTGTAAAGGCCGGCGATCGGGTCATTACGGTTTCTTATACTTTTTTCTCAACGGGAGGTTCCATCTCCAGACTGGGAGCTATTCCGATTTATTTAGATATTGACCCGCATACCTATAACCTCGATCCCAACAAACTTGAGGATTACCTGCGGAGAATTCGCCGAAAAAAGGAACAGCCCAAAGTGATCATTCCCGTACATTTATTCGGCCAAATGGCGGACATGGCAGCGATCATGGAAATTGCCCGGCGGTATGAATTGCGAGTGGTGGAAGATGCAGCCCAAGCTTTGGGGGCCAGACAAAGCGTGAATTCAATGGGCGGAGTTCAAAGTCTGACAAAAGAATGGGGGGCTGGAACCGTAGGGGACCTGGGGTGCTTCTCTTTCTATCCCAGCAAGAACCTTGGTGGTTTTGGCGATGGAGGGATGGTGGTCACCCGGGATCGGGAACTGGCCGAAAAAATTCGAATGCTGCGGGTCCATGGGTCCGAATATAAATATCGTCACCGGCAGATCGGAATCTGCAGCCGATTGGATGCTTTGCAGGCTGCGGTTCTGCGCGTGAAATTGAAATATTTAAATCAATGGACCGAAAGACGGAGAGAAAATGCCGAGCGGTATTGCATCCTTTTTGCAGAAGCCGGATTACAGCCGCCTTTCCTTTCCCTTCCTGATACAAAAAAAGATTGTTACCATATTTTCAATCAGTTTGTCATCCGGACCCGAAAAAGAGATGCCCTCCGGGAGCATTTGACCCGGGAAGGGATCGGGAATGAAGTTTACTATCCGGTTCCTCTTCACCTGCAGGAGTGTTACCGTAATCTAGGTTATCGTGTGGGCGACCTGCCGGAATCGGAGCGGGCTGCGCGGGAAACCATGGCTATCCCAATTTACCCCGAACTGACATGGGCCCAGCAGCGGAAGGTGGTACAGGTTATCAAAGATTTTTATTCACTGCAGAGAACGCCAAGAGCGCAGAGAAGAAAAATTTAAAAATCAAAATGAAAAACGCAAAATGGAAGCCGAGATTTTTTATTAAAATTTTGGGAATTCTCGGCGCTCTCCGCGAACTCTGTGGTGAAATTTAAGCGTTTTCAGAGGGGAAGATGAAAATTCTGGTAACCGGGGGAGCAGGGTTTATTGGATCGCATGTGACCGACCGCTACACCGCGGCTGGCCACCGGGTGGTAGTGGCGGACAACCTAACAACAGGGAAGATGGAGAACTTGAATCCTAAAGCCCGATTTTACCAGTCGGACATCCGTGATCAGGGGATGGAAGAAATCTTTGCGCGCGAGCAGCCAGATGTGGTGAATCACCATGCTGCGCAGATGGATGTCCGTAAATCAGTACAGGACCCTGTTTTTGATGCCAGCATAAACATTTTGGGAATGCTGAACCTCCTGGAGAAAGCGGTGCGCCATGGGGTGAACCGGTTTATCTTTGCCTCATCAGGAGGAGCCATTTACGGTGATCAACCAGAAAATGCCGATCCGGCCAGCGAAGAAATTCCCCTTCAGCCCATCAGCCCATATGGGGTAGCCAAGGCAACAGGGGAGTTGTATCTCCACTACTACAAGGTTGTCCATGGCTTGGATTACGTGGCGTTACGGTATGGCAATGTTTATGGCCCTCGCCAAGATCCTTTCGGAGAGGCGGGGGTGGTGGCCATCTTCACCGAAAAGCTCCTGGCGGACGGGCAGGCGATAATCAACGGCGATGGATTGCAGACTCGGGATTACGTATACGTCGAAGACGTTGCCGAAGCCAACCTCTTGGCTTTACACTCCAAAGCTTCCGGGTCTTTTAATATCGGCACGGGCGAGGAGAAGAATGTCAATGAGCTTTTCTGGTGTCTATTGCAGATTATGGGGAAATCCGCCCAAGAGGCTCACGGACCAGCCAAGCCGGGGGAGCAACGCAGGAGCGTTTTGAATTGCACCCGAGCCCAAACCGGTCTGGGTTGGAAGGCGAAGGTTTCTTTCGAAGAGGGTTTGCGTAGGACTGTTGAGTATTTTAAAGAATTTTCGCCGCATAGCGCTCAGCGGTTTCCTGCGTTTTCTGCGTGCTCGGCGGTAAAAGAATAATGCATTTGGGAGGAAGGGTGAAGGTTAAAAGCAAAGAGATAAAAAAGAAATCAACCTTTCGGGAGTATGCTGAAGCGATCATTGTCGCTTTGTTATTGGCGCTATTTATCCGTACCTTTGTAGTGCAGGCGTTTAAAATTCCTTCCGGGTCTATGGAACCTACATTGGTGATTGGGGATCATATCCTGGTGAGCAAGTTTATTTACGGAATAAAAATTCCTTTCACCTCCATCCGCCTATTCCCTCTGCACAAGCCACAAAGGGGAGAGGTAGTCGTTTTTATTTATCCTTTGGATCCGAGTAAAGATTTTATCAAAAGGGTGGTGGCTGTGGAAGGGGACACGGTAAAAATCGTGAATAAAAAACTTTTCATCAATGGGTCTGAAGCCGCCGATTCCTATGCCGTTTATAAGGAGGATGCGGTTTTCCCAGCAGAAATTCAAAAGCGGGACAATTTTGGCCCAGTGACCGTTCCCCCAGGGAGTCTTTTCGTCCTGGGAGATAATCGCGATCGCAGCTTGGACAGCCGGTTCTGGGGATTTGTGCCGTTGGAAGACTTGCGGGGCAAAGCCTTTATTATCTACTGGTCGTGGAACAGCCAGGAAACAGCGGTTCGCTGGAATCGGATCGGCCATCTGATCCATTAATCCGTTAAGAATGAAGTTGTGCGCAAATTGGCAAGAAAGTTCTTCGAACAAAGGGCTTGAAAGAAATCCTAAATTCTAAGCACGAAATTCTAAACAAGTCCGCCTAAGGCGGATTCAAAATACAAATTATCCAAACAAAAAACTTTTGAATTTTGATATTTGAATTTTGAAGTTGTTTAGGATTTCGGTATTCGGATTTCGGATTTTGGATTTTTCAATTCACCTTTTTAGTTCCGGCTATGCTGGGTTAAGGGGTAAGGATAAGATGAGGTTGAAGGGAAAAGAAACAGTCATGGATGGAGAAGAGATCGAGCGGGCTCTGGTGCGCATCACTCATGAAATGCTCGAGCGTAACAAGGGAGTGAAAGACCTCGTTTTGATTGGCATCCGCACCGGCGGCGTTTATCTGGCTGAACGTATCCGGACCAAGATTGAACAGATTGAAAAATTCAAAGTTCCTTTCGGCATCATCGATATTACTCTCTACCGGGATGATTTCGCCATGGGCCTTCCCCAGCCACTTGTGGGGAAAACAGAAATTCCGTTTTCCCTGCGGGACAAAAAAGTTATTCTGGTGGACGATGTGTTATACACCGGCAGGACGGTGCGGGCGGCAATGGACGCTTTAATAGATTTTGGGCGTCCCAAGTTCATCCAACTGGCCGTGCTCATCGATCGGGGTCATCGAGAGCTACCCATTCAAGCCGATTACGTCGGGAAAAAGGTGATTACCGCTCCCCAAGACGACGTGATGGTTTCCTTTCACGAGGTGGGAAACCCGGACCGAGTGGTCATCCAGGAAAAAATTACCTGAGATCGAAAGCCTGCTTTCACCGCATTTTTTGTATTTTGGACATAGATGAACACAGGTTTTCAGGATAAAATTAAATGAAAATTAAAATCTGCGGTTATCTGCGTAAATCTGTGTCCCAATTAATTTGAAGCTTGCGTTGCGTTCTCGACGTGCTCTGCGGTTAATTCTGGTCTTTTTTAAAAAAGGGGAGAAAAATGGCCGAGAATCAAGACCGGGGGTCTACCCGGCAACTTTCTGAGAAGCCCATCGTGAGGTGGGCAGGCAAGGATATTCTGGGAATCCAGGAGTTGAGTATTGCGGAGATTCAACTCATCCTGGATACAACTGGATCCTTTAAGGAGGTATCCACCCGGGAGATCAAGAAAGTTCCTACCTTACGGGGCAAGACGGTAATCAATCTTTTTTTCGAGCCCAGCACGCGGACGCGAACCTCTTTTGAGATTGCCGCCAAACGGCTGAGCGCCGACACGATTAACATTTCTACCTCCTCCAGCAGCGTGGTCAAAGGAGAGACGCTGATCGACACGGCCAAAAACTTAGAAGCCATGAAACCCGATTGCATTGTTATCCGGCATCCCGCATCGGGAGCCCCCCATTTGCTGGCCCGTCTGATGGATGTTCCGGTCATCAATGCTGGGGATGGAGCCCATGAGCACCCCACCCAGGCTTTGCTGGATTTATTTACGGTGAGGGAGAAGGTTGGAAGACTTGCGGGCTTGAAGGTAGCCATAGTGGGAGACATTCTGCATAGCCGGGTGGCCCGGTCGAATATTCATGGGTTCACCAAGATGGGCGCGGAAGTTCATCTGGCCGGACCTCCAACCATGAAACCAGCTGCAGTAGAACGGCTGGGTGTTCATTGGCACAGGAGTCTGGCTGAGGTAATTCCCGAAGCGGACGTGATCATGATGCTGCGGATTCAACTCGAACGTCAAGAAGGGGGATTTTTCCCCACCTTGCGAGAGTATTCGAGATTATTCGGCCTGAATGTTGATATCCTAAAACCAGCCAAACCAGGGGTCTTAATTATGCACCCCGGGCCGATAAATCGGGGAGTAGAGATTTCTCCAGAGGTAGCTGACGGACCCTTCTCGGTCATTTTAGACCAGGTGACCAATGGCGTAGCTGTAAGGATGGCGCTCCTCTATCTGTTAGTGGGGGGAGAAAAGGAAGCTGACAGGAGTTCTCTATGAGCTTACTATTCAAGAATGCCCGCGTTGTCGACCCAGCCAGTGGCATCGATGGCCGGATGGATGTCCTGGTGGCAAGAGGGAAAATCGTAGAAATCGGGCCAACGATCCCGGAATCCAAAATCAAATTTAATTTGCCAGCCAGCGAGTCCCAGGATCCTTTTCTTCCCCAAGGTGGGGTAATTGACTGTACGAGTAAGATTCTGGTTCCGGGATTATTGGACATGCATTGTCATCTTCGCGAGCCAGGATTTGAATATAAGGAGACCATCGAATCCGGGTCCAAGGCAGGGGCTGCGGGGGGATATACTTCCCTGGTATGTATGGCCAACACCCTTCCGGTGAATGATTGCTGGGCGGTCACCGAATATATATTACAGCAGGCCCGAGAGCGCGCCAGCACCCACATTTTCCCCGTCGGTGCCGTAACCAAAGGATTAAAGGGGGAATCTTTGGCCGAGATGGGAGAATTGAAGGATGCCGGGGTGGTTGCCCTTTCCGATGACGGAAAACCGGTGGTGAATGCGTGCCTATTCCGCCGGGCTCTGGAATATGCCGGTGGCCTCGGTTTGACCATCATCTCCCACTGTGAGGATCTGGACCTGGCGGGCCAGGGAGTGATGAACGAGGGCTTCATTGCGACCACTCTGGGCTTGAGAGGAATCCCCAACGCTGCGGAAGAAGTCATGGTTCTTCGGGACATTGCTTTAGCCGAACTCACCGGTGCTCCTCTTCACGTGGCCCACGTTAGCACGGCGGGATCCGTACGAGCCATCCGAGAGGCCAAGAGTCGAGGGGTAAAGGTAACGGCGGAAACCGCTCCCCACTATTTCTCTTTGACCGATGAAGCTGTCCAAGGATTTGATCCCAACACTAAGATGAACCCCCCTTTACGAGAGGCCAAAGACGTGAAGGCCGTTATCGAAGGGTTAAAAGATGGAACCCTGGACGCCATTGCCACGGACCATGCTCCCCAAAGCGCTGTTGAGAAGGACGTCGAGTTTGATTATGCGGCCAATGGGATCATCGGCTTGGAAACGGCTTTGCCTTTGACCTTAAAGCTTGTACATGAGGGTCATCTTCCTTTGATGAAGGCGATTGAGAAACTCACCGTGCAGCCGGCACGCATCCTCGGCCTGGACAAAGGCAGATTAAGAGTGAATGCGGACGCTGATTTAACCTTGATCGATCTTGACCGTGAGCATACCGTGGAAAAGAGCCAATTTAAATCAAAAAGCCGGAACTCCCCCTTCCAGGGGTGGAAACTGAAAGGAATTGCGATCATGACGATCGTTTCCGGGAGAATCACCTATCGTGTTCCCGAGTTATCTTAAACTATGGACCTCGGGAAAACTTCAAGAGAGGACCAAAGCAGCCGGGCAGATTTTAAAATCTTGCCGGCTTTGTCCCCGGCGGTGCGGCGTGGATCGGACCCAGGGCGAAAAGGGATTTTGCCGATCTGGGTTACGACCCATGGTCTCCAGTTACAATGTCCACCGGGGAGAAGAACCCCCCATTTCTGGAACTCAAGGTTCAGGAACGATTTTCATGACCCATTGCAATTTACATTGTGTGTTTTGCCAGAATTTCCCCATCAGCCAAATGGGCGTTGGGCAGGAAAGAAGCGAGGAGTTTTTGGGAAAAATGATGCTCGACTTGCAAAACCGGGGTTGCCACAACATCAATTGGGTAACGCCTACCCATTTTGTTCCCCAGATCCTGGAAGCGCTTTGCTGGGCAATAGCGAGAGGGTTTCGGCTGCCCTTGGTTTATAATACCAATGGCTATGATAACTTGGAGACGTTGACCCTTTTGAATGGGGTCGTAGACATCTACCTGCCGGATATGAAATATGCCGATGAGAAAGCTGCCCGGACTTATTCCCAAGCCCCGGATTACCCAACGGTCAACCAAGCCGCCGTACTCGAAATGTACCGTCAGGTTGGGAAGGCGATATATGACGAAAAGGGGATGATGAAACGGGGGGTAATCATTCGCCATCTTCTTCTGCCCAACGGATTAGCCGGGACGGAAAAAGTTGCCCGTTTCCTGGCTGAGAACTTCTCTGGGCAGTGTTCCATCAGCTTGATGACCCAGTTTTTCCCCGCCTACCAGGCGAAAAACTTCCCCGAGCTTAAGCGGCGGCTGTATGCCCGGGAGTTTGAAGGAGCCTTGAAAATTCTCGATCATTATCAGCTTCAGGTAGGATGGATGCAAGAGCCGGAGAAAAGGTAACGAAAGCGGTCGGCGAAAGAAATTTATTGCTTAGGAATTTCAAAACCTTTTAGCCACAGAGGTCACAGAGAACACAGAGAGATACCTGCTGAAAATGAAAAACCTAAAAACGAGCGAGATTCGAAACAGGATTTCCCATGGTTTGGTTTTTTCACAATATCTTTTTAGTTTAAAACCTCTGTGATCTCTGTACTACTAACGTTCAATTTCTGGAAATTTTGTTAAGCAATCCCCCCCACCCTATCCCTCCCCCTCGGAGGGGGGAGGGGTGGGAGGGGGTGATTTCTTTTGGTTGCGGCACTGCCGCGCTGTGTCCTCTGTGGCTAATTTATTTCATCGCCCGCTGACTGCGGACGCAGGCGTGCGGATGACGGATGATATATTGCCAAAAAATGGGAGGGAAAGTTGGAAAAATTACCCATGACCAAAGAAGGTTTCACCAAACTGCAGGATGAACTCGAGCGGCTGAAAAGGATGGACCGGGCCCAAGCCATTCAAGCCTTGAATGAAGCAGCAGCCCATGGAGACCTTAGCGACAACGCCGATTATCGGGTGGCCAAAGAGCGGCGGGATTACATCGAGGGAAAGATCAAAGAGTTGGAAGATAAGCTGGCCCGCGCTCAAGTTATCGAAACCAAAGATTTGACAACGGATCGTATCGTCTTCGGGTGCACGGTGCTCCTGGGAGACGTTGAGTCGGA
>JAURYC010000311.1 GCA_030654105.1 Deltaproteobacteria bacterium | reverse complement strand
CACGGGCAGAGGGCTTTGATTTCGGGGAGGTTTTTAAGGGGAGAAAATGTTTTTTCGTGCGAGGGAATATCCAGTTTGCTGGGCGTTCCTATTTCTTCTCCCCCTCCAGCATGCGGGGTTACAGTGGAAATTTGTAAACGGTCGGAAAAAATCAGCCCCTGGTCCAATCGCACCAATCCTTCTTCGGCTAAGTCTTCAAGAAAAGCCTGAAAAACTTCCTTGGCCATGGCATCCAGACCTTTCACTTTCCCTGTACTACGGAGTGCGCTGTGTTTGTGGTCCATTTCCCCCATAAAAACCTGGATCACATGTCTTAGGTCATTCCCGTTAGCAAGAAGGTTTACCTTGTTCAGAGCCAAGGAGGTCAGAATCTTCATCTCAATTCCGAAGTTCTGCTTAAAGGGAACGGAAAGCCAAAAATTAAGGGTGCCCGCAATTTCTCCGGAGAGAAAGTAAAGGAGCTTTTTCAAGGGATTAATGGAGGGGTGATCAAAGATCGAAATAAACGGCGTAATAAAAGCATTGAGTCGCCCGCCGTGGGGGCGGTGATAGACCAGTTTCGCCACTTCGATCTCTTGGAACCAGAGGATGGCTCCCACCGGGTCGATAACCCACCGAGGGTTAAAATATCCTTCCCGAATGTCCGAATCAATAAACTCGATGATGGTCTTGGGGTTATTCAGTCCTTTGGCTGTACAAAGATGATACAATAAGCCGCGCATCGATAATCCTTTTCCGGAAGCCTCTTTGGAGACATCGTTCATCCCGTTCCATTTGGCGTAAAAGACTTGGACCCCGTATTTTTTAGCCATCAGGGGTACATCATCATGTTCACTCCCGCCAAAGGCAATCCAGATTTCATCAATGATTCGCCCCATCAGCGGCTGAAGGATTTGAATCTCCCGCTCCAGAGTCAGTAACTCTTCGTCGCCGCGAGTGGGAAACACCACGATCACGGGAATGCCTTCGTTGTTTTTGATCTCCTCCACTCGCTCCCGATCCATGGAATGCGCCATTAAAAGTGAGAGGGGGGGCATAATTTCTTTTCTCCCCGCTTTTTCGGGGTCAATCGCTTCCATCATTTCTATCGTCGGCATGGCAAATTTGATTTCTCCTATTTCTTAACCCCTTCAGCTTCCCCAGAGTCCCCTTACTTTATCCCGGCTGAAGAGAAGATATCTTCGATCCGCTGAAAAAATTTCGAGGGTAATCGTCCCGTCGTAACCGGAATCTTTCAAAAGTCCAATGATTTTGGGCCATGGGATGTTGCCCGCGCCCAAGGGCAAATGCAGGTCTTCGCTTTTGCCGAAATTATCCGAGAAATGGACATGGAATAACCTCTCCCGAAAAGCCTGGAGGAATTGTCCGGTCCGGTTTCGTTCGACATTGAGATTGGCATGGCCTACATCCAGATGAAAACCAAGCTGGGACATCCGGCCAAGGGCCTCTTGGATCTGCTCTACGGTATTAAAAGTGCGATCCATATTTTCGATAAGAATCCGAAGACCCAAGGGTTCGGCCAACCTCAAAATTTCTTCCAAAGATTGCAGGTTTTTTTGCATAATTTCTTTTGGGCTTAAGGAAAAAGGAATGGATTTATCCGGGTGGACCGTCACGGTGGGCGCTCCGATCTCTGCAAAAACCTGAAGCGCCCGGTGCATTTCTTCCAGGGCGGATCGGCGTAGGGTGTCATACGGAGAAGCGATGGGCAGGTAATAGGCGGTATGCCCTACAATCCCGAGGTTAAAATCTTGTAATGCTCTTTTCACTTCCGGAATCTTGATCTTCCCCGGTTGAACGGCGGGAGGTTCCAAGGTGAGGTCGAGGTAATCAAATCCGTTCTTTTTTGCCCAGGCGATTTCGGCGCAAAGATCAAAACGGGGATTGTTCATCATCCCGATCTTCATGGACTCCTTCCCACAGCTATACCGTTATCCAGCGTAAAGAAGCCTATCCGAAAAAGATCAAAATAGTCAATAAAAAATTTGGGATGGCAACGGCTCCGGAGTTGACAAGTTGGCTATAATCGGATAGGTTTGAACTATAGCAATTGAAAATTTTTTGGGGACGATTACCTAAAACCTGGATCCTCTTTCAGATTTTAGGTCCTCCCGCCAGGTTATAAAATGTACGAAATCAAAATCAAAACCGATTTTGCCGCGGCTCATTGCCTGCGGGAAGTCGGGGGAAAGTGTGAATCCTTGCACGGGCATAATTTCACCGTCGAGGTGGCCGTAGAATCCGAAGCCCTGGATGAACTGGGAATGGTCATAGATTTTCGAATTCTAAAAACCAAAACCCAGGCTGTACTTCAGGCTTTGGACCACCGTTACTTGAACGAACTGCCCCTCTTCAAAGGGAAAAATCCATCCTCCGAGAATCTCGCGTCATACATTTTTGAAGAGCTTGCTCGCCAGATTGACCAGCAGGGTTACTGGGTAAGCTGGGTTGCGGTATGGGAATCGGAGACTTCCCGGGCCACTTATCGCAGGACAGGAAAATGATTGACATTCAGAACCGCAGGGATCACCGCCGGGTGGGGATCAATAAGGTTGGGGTAAAGAATATCCAGTATCCCATCACGGTCCTGGATAAACGCAATAAAGTGCAGCATACGGTGGGCAAGGTTAATATGTATGTCAACCTGCCCCATCATTTTAAAGGCACCCACATGAGCCGCTTCATCGAGATTTTAAACGAATATCGCGGCACCATAAACATCAAGGCCATTTCCACCATCTTGAGTAAGATGAAAGAAAAGTTAAATGCTCAATCTGCTTATCTGGAAGTGGAATTCCCTTACTTTGTAGAGAAAAGAGCACCCGTCTCTGGGGCCAAGAGCCTGATGGGTTATACCTGCCAGTTTCTGGCTTCTTTGACCAATGGGCATCATTCTTTGGTCGTGGGAATAATAGTCCCCGTGACCACCCTTTGCCCCTGTTCGAAGGAAATCAGCAAAAAAGGAGCTCACAATCAACGGAGCCTGGTCACCGTGAAAGTGACTTTTCGTAAATTTTTCTGGATCGAGGATTTGATCCGGATAGTGGAAAAATCGGCCAGCGCAGCGGTTTATTCCCTTCTCAAACGCTCGGACGAAAAGTTCGTCACCGAGAAAGCATATGAGAATCCCATGTTCGTAGAGGATGTCGTCCGCAATATTGCTGTACGCCTTCACGCCCACTCCAATATCACCTGGTTCCGGGTGGAATCTGAAAACCTGGAATCCATTCACAACCACAACGCCTATGCTTGCGTGGAA
>JAURYC010000310.1 GCA_030654105.1 Deltaproteobacteria bacterium | reverse complement strand
AAAAGTCATGATAGCACAGTTTAAAAAATTCAAGCAATTAGTAAGAGGATTTCATGAAAACCTTCTTGCGATTTGGTTCGGTTTAGAGGTAAGATTGTTGCCCGTAAGTAGAAAAAAGGTTTTTTAAACCTTTCCTGTGTGCCCTCTGTGGCCAATCGTCTTTTTATAATTTAGAAAGGAGGAGACATGATGCTTGATAAATTCAGCCTGCAAGGGAAAAGTGGAATTGTAACCGGTGGGGGGACAGGCTTGGGCAAAGGCATGGCAACTGCGGTTGTCCAGGCAGGGGCAGAAGTCTTGATCGTGGGAAGGAGGAGGGGAGTTTTAGAGAAAACGGCTGAAGAACTGAAAAAGTACGGTGGGTCAGCCGTTCCCTTCCCAGCAGATCTATCTAAGATGGAAGATATTCCCCGGGTCGTAGAAAAGGCGATAAAAGAGTTCGGCAAGGTTGACTTCCTGATCAATAATGCCGGCACCATCCGCCGTGCTCCGTGCGAAGAGTTTTCCGAAGCGGATTGGGATATCGTCATGCAGACAAATCTCAAAGGCCCTTTTTTCCTGGCCCAGGCTGTGGCCAAAACGATGATCGCAGCGAAGCGCCCCGGGGCGATTGTTAACATTGCTTCTCTGATCGCCTTCATCGGCGGGAAGAATGTTCCATCCTATGCGGCCAGTAAAGGAGGGATTAACCAGGTCACGAAATCCCTGGCCAATGGCTGGGCGCAATACGGAATCCGGGTGAACGCCATTGGACCCGGGTGGTTCACTACCGATTTAACCGAAGCCCTCCAGAAGGATAAGGAACGTTATAAAGACATTGTCAGCCGTATCCCCTTAGGTCGCTGGGGAAATCCGGAGGAATTGGGAGGGGTGGCCGTCTTCCTGGCTTCCGATGCCTCCAGTTATATAACCGGGCAGACCATCGTTGTGGATGGAGGGTGGATGAGCAATTAAGGGAGATGGGGAGATCGGGGGACAGGGAGATGTGGCCTAAAATCCGCCCCTCGGGGGATAGTGCGGTCCTGGTGGAGTTTGAAAACCGGATTGATCCTGAGGTCAACCGGTCCGTGCGCTCCCTGGCGTTGGCCATCGAATCCGAAGCACTTCCGGGGATCAAAGAAGTTTTGCCCGCTTACCGGGCTCTGATGGTGGTCTATGATCCACTGGAGATTGAATATCGGCCTTTAGAAAATAAAATATATTTTTGGATAAAAAAAGCTAAAAATATAGATCTTCCTCCTGGGCGATTTTTCCGATTACCCACAGTTTATGGGGCATTACATGGGCCTGACCTCCAGCGGGTCGCTGAAACCACGCATCTTTCACCAGAAAAAGTGATTCAAATGTTTTCCGAAACCCGTTTTATGGTTTATTTTATCGGGTTTATCTGCGGCCTGGCTTATCTTGGGGGGCTTCCCGAATCACTCCGGGTCCCCCGTCTGGCAACTCCCCGGACCCTCGTGCCCGCGGGTTCGGTGGGGCTGGCTGGCGGGCAGGCGAATGCGATTTCAACGGATCAACCTTCCGGCTTCAATTATATTGGACGAACTTTTGTCAACCTTTATACCCCCCATCTTTTTCCCCCCGTTCCTTTTTTATCGGGAGATGAAATTCAGTTTATACCGGTGGCTGAAGAAGAGGCCATGAAGGCTAAGGGTAAGCTGGCGATGGATTTTCTATGAAAGCCTTTGAAGTTTCCAATCCGGGCATCTTCACCACGATTCAAGATCTTGGCCGGCCAGGGTATATGAAATATGGTACGCCAGCTTCAGGCGTAGCTGATAGCTTTTCGGCCCAAGTGGCCAATTTGCTCGTTGGCAATCCTCCGGGCGCAGCCCTTTTGGAAATCACCCTTTTCCGGCTTGAACTTCTGGCTCTAAATGATCTCATCATTGCCGTGACCGGTGGAAATCTTTCACCTAACTTAAATGGAAAATCTTTACCCATGTGGCAGGCCTTGGCTCTGCGGGAAGGCGAGCGGGTGGCCTTCCGGGCAAGGAAGGAAGGATTTCGAGCCTACCTGGCGATTCAAGGGGGGTTTTCTGGGAGGGAATTTTTAGGCAGCCGTTCGGTTTTCGTTCGCGGCTTGATGGGCAATGTACTGCAAACGGGTGAGATCCTGGAAATCGCCAACCCAGTCACGCAATCCATCCCCTTTAGAAAAATTTTACAAGAAATGATCCCCATCTTTTCTAATAAAAATATCTTGCGGGTGATCCTCGGCCCGCAGGATGATCGCTTTACTCAGAAGGGAATGGAAACGTTTCTTTCATCGGCATACCGGGTGAACTCCCAATCGGACCGTATGGGGTATAGATTGGAGGGCCCAACGATCGAGCACCTGCAAGGTTCGGATATCATCTCCGAGCCCATCGCCCGCGGGGCGATCCAGGTTCCGGGAGATGGATTGCCTATCCTTTTGCTCTGGGATGCTCAGGTTTCCGGAGGTTACACCAAGATCGCCAATGTGATCTCTGCGGATCTGGGCCGCCTGGCCCAAGTCATGCCCGGGGAAAACTTGCGTTTCCAATCAGTAACTCTGGAGGAAGCCCATCAGGCGTTGCGAGAAGAAAAGCTTCGGTTTGAACGGGTAGAGAGAGAGATCGAAAGACAAGGTTGATAACATCATCCCCAAGAGAATAAGGGCACCGGTCCCAAGCCGATGCCCATAATATTGGCCGCCGATTACTTGCCGCGGACGTGCTCCACCCATTTCTTGGCTACTTTGAAGCTTTCCCAATAATATTTTACAAACTCCTCGCCTATCATGATCTTGACCGGCATGCCGGCACCCTCCAGCTTGTCCATGTGCTCCTTGGTCATCATGGCCTCCTTGAAGACCTCCTGAAGCTTCTTCTGGATGGGTTCCGGGATCCCTTTCGGACCCGCGATCCCCCGGGTGGAGGCGGAAAGAACGGTGGGGAAGCCCAGCTCTGCGGTGGTGGGCAAATCAGGGTAGAACTTAGTCCTCTCCTTATCCATGATCGTCAACATACGGATCCGGCCAGACTTCCACTGGGAATAATTATCAGCAACGGTACAGAAGAGGACATCCACATGCTTTCCGAGGAGGGCGGTGATGGCGGGCGCGGCCCCATCAAAATAGACCAGCCGCAATTTTACCCCCGCCGCTTCCGCAAACTGCAGATAGCCGATCTCATCATCCTGGAGGTAGCCGACAATACCAGCCGCAATTTGGCCGGGCTTCTTCTTGGCGTCTTCCATCAGGTCTTTAAGGGTCTTCCAGGGGCTGTCCGGTCTGACGGAGATAGTGGTAGGATCAAGGGCCTGGCTGATGATGGGGACGATATCCTCGGCCTTGAAGGTAGCTTTGCGCTCCGGGTCTAAGATAGCGGTGAGAAGATGGGGCAGGTTGATGCCCCCGAGATAATAGCCGTCGGGCTTTTGCCTGGCGAGTTCGGTCCAGCCCACTTGCCCTCCGGCACCGGCCTTGTTGACTACCACGATCGGTTGGCCGATTTGCTTCTCCGCGATGGCCGCCACGATACGGGCTCCCACGTCGGAGCTGCCCCCGGCCGGATAGGGCACCTGAAGCGTAATCGGCTTGGTGGGATAATCCGCGGCGTAGGCGCTGCCAACAAATAATGCCAACGACAACGCTGCTAAACTGAAGATAACTCTCCCTTTCATTTTGGTTCCTCCTTTTTTATAAAATTCGCATAGCGCAAAAAAACTTTACCTATCTGGCCTTTCGGGCTGCATCCACCAATGGCTTGGCCCTATCGTGCAGCTCCCGGCAGTACTTGCCGTACTCGTCCCCCATCATCATCTTGATGGCCAGGCCTGCCTTGTCCATCTTCTCCATGTGCTCTGGGTTCTCTATGGCCTTCTTGAAGACCGCCTGGAGCTTTTTGACAATAGGCTCGGGGAGGCCCTTGGGGCCGACGATGCCCCGGGTGGAGGAGGAGATGACAGCAGGATAGCCCTGCTCCACCGAGGTGGGCACATCTGGATAGAACTTGGACCTCTCCTTGTCCATCACCGCCAGGACCCTCAATTGACCCGCCTTCACTCTTGGCGTTAGGCCGCCTACATTCAAGAAGCTGACATCGATCTGCCCTCCCAGGAGGGCCGTTACCTGCGGAGTATCCCCCTCGAAGTGGACGATGCGCAACTTGACCCCTGCCGCCTCTTCGAGCATCAAGATGGCTAGGTGGTCATCGCCGAGGATGCCCGTCGTACCCACTTTGATCTCCCCGGGACGCTTCTTGGCCTCAACAATCAAGTCTTTGAGGTTCTTATAGTGGCTATCAGGCTTTACGTATATCACCCCCGGGTCCAGGACCTGATTGATGATAGGGGTGAAGGTGTCAATGTCGAAAGTGGCTTTGCGGTCCGGGTCCAGGATGATTGTGTTGAGGGCCGGGAGGTTTATCAAGCCGATGTAGTAGCCGTCGGCCTTCTGTTTGGCCAGCTCCGTAAAACCCACCTGTCCCCCAGCGCCAGCTTTGTTGAGCACCACGATGGGCTGGCCCAGCTCCTTCTCCGCGATAGATGCCACGATACGAGCCCCCACATCGGTGCTGCCTCCTGCCGGATAGGCCACCATAAGCATAACAGGCTTAGTGGGATAAGTTTGCGGGTAGGCGCTGACCCCAAGTGCCAATATCAACACCGCTACGAGA